>PEUD01000128.1:0-4061 GCA_002780805.1 Candidatus Omnitrophica bacterium CG02_land_8_20_14_3_00__42_8
CTCTTTTGAAAAGTTCTGTTTTTATTTTCTTAAGCTGCACAATCGAGCGCCTTATTTCCTCCGTAGCTTTTTTTGCGTCTTTTGATTTGTTGATAGCGCCGCCTACTATGACTATGCTCGCGCCTGCCTTAATGGCGTCGGCCGCTGTTTCAGAATTTATTCCGCCTGCCACTGCTATGGGAATAGATAAATGCCTTGCGACATCTTTAAGCTGTTTAAAAGGATCCTTGGCCCGCATCTGGTCATCAATAGAGCAGTGTACACCGATATAGTCAACCCCCAACTTGGCCGCATCCATGGCCCTATCCCTAACATCTTTTATAGCTATCATGTCTGCCTGTATCTTCGCGCCGTAATTGTGCGCCGCTTCCACGCATTCTTTTATCGTTGAATCGCTCGCGGCCCCCAGGACACAAACGACGTTCGCGCCTGATTTTGCCGCAATCTCCACCTCTATGCGGCCTGCGTCCATTATCTTCATGTCAGCCACTATTGTTTTGCCGGGAAATCTTTCGCGTAATTTCCTGACGGCGTTCAGGCCCTCGCTTTTTATTAAAGGGGTTCCTGCCTCCAGCCAGTCAACGCCTCCGTCAACCGCTTCTCCCGCGCATTTCAGGGCGCGCTTCAAATCCACAAAATCCAAAGCTACCTGTAATACTGGTTTCATGTGTTTAACTTCTCGACTTCGTTCGCTCTGCTCACTTTGCTCGAAGAATATTGAAGTAGCGGAGCGAGCTTTAGCAAGCTCCGCGCAATATTGTTCGAGCGATCCCCGCCATTGTTGCAGTGGAGGGGTGAGTCGAGAACCTATTCTCCTATAATTTGTATTATAATCTCTCTGTCTCTGGGCCTATTGTCAAAATCAATGAATATTATCTGCTGCCATCTGCCAAGCTGCATTTTATTATCGATGAAAGGCACGGTTATCCCGGGGCCGAGAAAAGAAGCCCTTACGTGGGAATACCCGTTCCCATCCTGCCATTTTATATTATGCTGATATGCGCCTGATTTAGGCGCTATTTTTTCAAAAAATGCTTTAAGGTCATCTACGAGGCCCGGCTCGTATTCTACGGTCGTGATCCCGCCCGTAGAACCGGGCACAAAAATAGTCACAGACCCGTTTTTCAGGCCTGTGTTCAGGACAGCAGACGCAGTTTCCGCTGTAATATTTATTATATCCGTATCGCCTTTAGTGCTGAGCTTTATTTTTTTGGTTACAACATCCATAAATTAAACACCTAAGTTGACACTCTGACAATGTCAGAGTGTCAACTATCAATTTTTATTTTTTTCTGTAAGCCTCCAAATACGAATTACAGTATAGCTGTTTTTCCATCAATAGCTCCGCTGTTATTAAACTATCCATTAATTCCTTATCAGTTACGTCGAGTATCGCAGCGTCTAAGCCATTGGCTATAGCCATTGTTAAGAAAGTCCTATTGATCAAACTTTTATATTCAGCCGGGGAACCTTGCGATATATTTGACAGGCCAAGCACTGTTTTCGGGCTTGGCTCAGCCAATAATTTAGAATCCCTTATAGTCTTAAGGACCTCTTTCGCATGCGGCTGCGCGACGTTTACAGGCAATATAACAGCGTCTAAATAAAGCCCTGCTATGTCGATTCCGTATTCCACGCAGGATGCCACTATTTTCATCGCAAGTTCCATCCTGCCTTCGCTGTCCTTTGGGATGCCGCTTTTGTCCATGGTCAGGCCGATAATAGACGCTTTATATTTTTTGGCGAGGCCAAAGAGCGCCTTCATCTTTTCTTCGTTCGCGTTCACGGAATTTATTATCGGTTTTGATTTGCATAGGCTGAGGCCCAGTTCCATTACGTCCTGCTTTGTGGTATCTATGGCAAGTGATATATCAGTAACATCTTCAATGGTCTTAACAAGCCATTCCATGGCCTCTTTTGGACTGGCGGAAGCAGGACCGACGTTCACGTCTAGCGCATTTGCCCCGCAGGAAACCTGCTTGAGCGCAAGATCATGGATTACGGATTTATCTTTTTCTTTTATGGCCCTTGCCACATCTTTAAACATTCCATTAATACGCTCGCCTATAATAAACATACGCCCCCGTATCCTTGTTTCCGAGTAAGTTGACACTTTGACATTGTCACAGTGTCAACTTGTTTATTGCTTTCTTTGTTTCTTCAACTGCCTTCGGATGGTTCATGACTAATATATCCGCGCCTGAATTCAGGCATGCCGTGGCTGTGGCGATTTCCCATAAAATGCCTGTATCCAGGAGCCCTGTTTTAGCTTCTTTGGTGCGCCACGCCTCCTGACCGACAAAACTCATCATCGGCATGGACAACATCCTGTCCCCGGAAAGTCCGGCAAGCCTGGTTCTTTCCATTATAGAATAAGTATATTCAAGGCCGTATCCCAATGCGCCTGTCGCGTGATGTATTACTATTTTATCTGCCGGAAACTGCATATCGCAGATGAGTATATTTAACTGTTTTGCAATATTTATATCTATCGGGGCTTCTGAAATTATAGCATGCCCCGCGCTAAGGCATGCGGCAGTAAGTGTCTTGTAATTTGCCTGGGTAGCAATGCCGAAAAGACAGTTTTCTCCTTTTGCGACATTCGCGCAGTGCGCCAAGACCTCATTATCCTTTTCAATGGCAGAGCTCCCTATGACTATCAGAGGGACAGAAACGGATTTCATGACTTTTTCCAGGGTTTTTCCGGCTTCTTCGCAGGAGGCATTTTTTGTATCAGGATGCGTGCTTGCGAGCCTTAAACATATAAGATCCGCTGAAAATTTATCCACGCACATCTTTACCCAGTCGCCAGGGGTTTTAAGCGCTTTTCCAAAATTTGATTTAAGCGCTTCAGGCCATGCCTCAGGCTCCATGTCCCACACCTCCATTGCCACGCAAGGAGGATTCGGACATCTATCTTCGCCGTCTATAAAATAAATGCCTGTCTCCCCTCCTATCTTTATTGTTTTCTTTGAGCCAAGCGTAACCTCACCGATTTTATCCTGCCATTTTTCAATCAGTCTTTCCATTGATTTTTCCTTTCTACCTGCTTGTTATTCCTATGATAAGATTGCTTCGGCCTTTCGGCCTCGCAATGACAACTGATGGGTCATTGCGAGGATGCTGTCAAAGACAGCCAACGAAGCAATCTCTGCCTTTACGCTGCCGCCCTTTTCGCTGTTTTTCTGTATAGCATCCTGAAAATCAATATACCCGCCTATTTTTAAACCAGTTTCCTCTATTAATTTCAATTTATCCGGGTCCAGCCTACCTTTTGACTTATTTATAATCAAGCTTATCTCTTTTATTTTTATCCCTGCGCTTTTCGCGGTATTAAACGCATTTATTGCGGAACCAATCCCCACCATCGTAGGATCGCTGATAAGCAAAAGCAAATCTATGTCAGCTGCTGTGCGCCTGGAAAGATGCTCCATCCCGGCCTCGTTGTCAATAACGACGAATTGATATTTTTTGGATATCTTTGCAAGATATTCTCTCAATATATTATTTACAGCGCAATAGCATCCCGGGCCTTCAGGCCTGCCCATAACCAGAAGGTCAAACCCGTTTCCTTCCGCAATGGCCTCTTCCAGCCTAAGGCTGAAAAATTCGCTTTTAGAAAAGTTCTCCGGAATTTTTTTCTTGGCCTCTTCTCTTATATCTGCGATAGTTTCTTCGTATTCCATGCCCAGCGCTGCGTTTAAATTAGAGTTTGGGTCCGCGTCAACAGCCAGGACAGGCTTATCTATAGTTAAAAGATAGTGCACGAGCATGGCGGAAATAGTTGTCTTTCCCACCCCGCCCTTGCCTGCAATTGCTATTATACAGGACATAAATTATCTTTCGTTATTCGTTTTTCGGTTACGGCTACGATGCCCGTTTCGTTAACCGGCTATGGTAATGGTTTTTGCCGTTACCGTTTAACGTGACCGTTACCTAATTAAGTATCTTTTTCACACTCGGAAACAACTCTATATCCGTATGCGGCAGAAACAACGCCGCGCTGTAATTATTCATAAATGAGGCATTAGTGCTCAAATCCAAATACGCCATTTTATTCG
>PEUD01000128.1:4080-6185 GCA_002780805.1 Candidatus Omnitrophica bacterium CG02_land_8_20_14_3_00__42_8
CGTTGCTTCATATGACAAAAGGCACATCTTTGCGCCTGCTACCGAAGTATTCCCCAGGAAAACAAAACTTTTCTCGGGAAGGTCCGGCAAAAGCCCTATATTAATTGCAGAGCGGATGTTTAAAGCAGTGCCCAGCCCGCCTGCGATAAAGACATGCTTTATGTCCGATTTTTCAAAACCCGCTTCTTTTAATAACACCTCTATGCCCGTATAGATAGCTCCTTTTGAATGTATTAAATTCTTTATATCATTTTCGTCTATAGAAATGTCTTTGCCTGTGGCTGAATCTTTTGCGCCTACCAATACAAGCTCTTTTATTCCGTTGCAACCTCTGACCTCGCAGATTTTATTATCTTTTATTTTGCCGGAACGGTCTATTATTTTATTTTTCAATAGTTCGCTCACGATATCTACGATGCCGGAACCGCATATGCCTTTTGGAGGCGCGTTTCCGATAGTCTGCGTTTCTAAAGAATTATTATTTACAGAAATATTTTGTATGGCGCCTTTCATAGCTCGTATCCCGCACTTAAGGCCGCCGCCTTCAAAACACGGGCCGGCTGAAGTAGAGCAGGCCATTAACCATTCCTTGTTGCCAAGCACGACTTCGCCGTTTGTTCCCAGATCTATAAAAAGCGAAAGATCTTTGGCCTTGTCCATGCCTGACGCGAGAACGCCGGCTACTATATCCCCGCCTACATAGCTTCCTATGCACGGAAGGCACGCAAGCAGCCCTCTGGGATTTATCTTTATGCCTGTCTCCCCGGCTCTTATTACAGGCATAAAATTTACAGCAGGTATGTACGGGTCTTTTCTTATTTGGCCAGGGTCTATTTTCAAAAGAATGTGAGTCATCGTGGTGTTTCCTGCGGAGACAACAGCTGTCAGGTCATCCAGCGTAAGCCCTGATTCTTTTATCAAGCTGTCAATAAGATTGTTGATTGTATCTATGACTGCGTGGTGCAGTTTTTCCAGGCCTTTTTCTTGCTGCGCAAAGATAATCCTGGAGATCACGTCTTCTCCAAAATCCACTTGCGGATTATAACTCGCTTTAGAACCAAGCACTTTCTGGGAATTCAGATCTACCAGATAAGCGACAATAGTAGTCGTGCCTATATCTACGGCTATCCCAAAATTTTCTTTAGCCCTATTGCCCGGTTCGATCAGCACAACCTCTGTGGTTTTATTCCTGTTGCCAAGAGTTACGGTAACCTCCCAATTGCTTTCCCTTAAAAGTACGGGAAGTCTTTTTATATTACTAAGGCCCATCTGCATTATATCGATTTCTTTATGCTGTTTTTTTACCTCTCTTAGAAGCCTATCGGCGTCTCCCAAATTATCGTCGATCGTAGGTTCAGGCAGCTTCAAGAAAATCTTTGTAGATAGCGGGCTGTGTTTAAAAATTTTTGAAGTAGTTTTGTAATGCCCCTCCTCTATTTCTTCGACAGGAGTATAGAGGCCTGCCAGGCGTTTTCCTTTTATTTCTTCCGTAAGTATTTCAAGATCTCCAAGCCTGGATTCCTCAGGCACAAAAACCTCCATATCTGACTTAGGAGAGGTCCTGCAGGCAAGCACATATCCTTCTTCCCGCTCTGTCTCAGAAATCCTTCCGCTCCCTTCTGTTATATAGCCGCCTTTTTTCACTATCACTTTGCACCTGCCGCACACACCTTCCCCTCCACAGCTATTGTATATATGCACGCCTGTCTTAAGGCCGGCCGTCAAGAGGTCTGTTCCTCTATCCACTGAAACGGACTTGTGTTCCGGCAAAAATGTAATTTTGAACTCTTCCATAATTTAAATTTTAACACGTTAAAATTTTCTGGTCAATAAAATAAAAAACCCGGCCTTTCTACTTCAAAGATTTCTTCGTTGTAAGAAAGGCCGGGGTTGTGTAACCTGGGTTATATGTGCTATTTTTGTATAACCTTTAATTCTGTTCCGTCTGCCGGGCAATACTGGACATCTGACCCGAATTGTTTTCCGCAAACAGGGCAAAACTTGGCGTTTGTGGCATCTCCTATCAATGCCCCGCCTGCTGCTCCTGCGGCCCCGCCTATTAATGCGCCTTCAGCAGCATGGCCTGACTGATGACCAACGATTGC
>PEUD01000007.1:0-2547 GCA_002780805.1 Candidatus Omnitrophica bacterium CG02_land_8_20_14_3_00__42_8
AGAGAACGTTGGCACTCCCAAAGAAGAAGCTATCTTCTTTTGTCGCTTCTGCCGAGAGCAATTTAGGATTGACTGGCTCAGACCAGAATATCTGCCTAATTTAGTGGCTATTCTTAAAAAGAGGTATCCTTTATAAAGAAGAGATAAGGTCGCCTTGGTCTTAAAAAATAGGGCCTTTTGGATGAATTCCAAGAGGCCTTTTATTTACCCGCGACGGCCGTCTTGACTAAATTAGTTTAAGTCTGTTAGAATAAGCTCAAGGGTTCTTTATCAACTTTAGAATGGAGGCGAGATGATTACTAAAATCTTGTTTTTTTTAGCGATAACGCCTCTTGTTTTTTTCGGAGGCATTGGCGCGATTGATATTATTAGTCAACGAGAAGATTGCCAGATTCGAGAGTATACGATAAGGGGAGAACTTACTTCTAAACAGAAGGCGGTGGCTGAAATTTTATGTCGCGGTATCTCTGAAGAAATACTCACCATGTTAAAAGTAGGAAGGGAAGAAGGTTTTGAATTCCAAAGAAGTCTTCTTAATATTATTATCGAGGGGAATCCCAAAAAAGAAGACCTGCAAATCCAGTTCATTTTGGTAACTTTTAATTTTGGTTCTTGGGAGACACACCGCTTAGAGTATTATTGGACAGAATGTCCTTCAGCTCATTCTCCGATAATCAGGGAAATAGTTGACAAAATAGTCGACGAGCTTGTTTACAGAATGATTGTACCGCGGTTGCCAGAAACAGATAGGTCAGAACCTGAGCCGCAAATGTTCCGGCCGATACCCGGTGTCCAAATTTAAAATCGCTTCTCAATCTACATTAAAAGCGCTGAGCCAGAAGCTTGGCGCCTTTTTCTTTTTTTGCTAAACTGAAAATATGGCTGAAAGATACATCGGCACGAGCGGTTTTTCTTATCCTCATTGGGAAAAGGGAGTTTTTTATCCTCAAGGCCTGGCCAGGTTCAAAGAATTGGAATATTATAGCCAATATTTTCAAACCGTTGAGTTGAATAATCCTTTCTATCGTCTGCCTGCGACAAAAACCTTTCAAAAATGGTTTCAACAGTCTTCTCCTGATTTCATTTTTTCCGTTAAAGTTAGTCGTTATATTACCCATGTTAAAAAATTGAAGGATTGTCGTCAGGCCTGGCAATCATTTATCAGCCGAGCGGTCAAACTAAAAGAGAAATTAGGACCGATTTTGTTTCAACTGCCGCCGGGCTGGCCGGTTAACGTTCAAAGATTAGAAGATTTTCTTAAAATTTTATCCGGCTCTTTCCCGGCAAGAAAGGCGCCGGGTCCGCCTAAAAAATATCTACCACAGTCCCACCCAGCCGCCCTTAAAAGGAAGTTATTATTTAATTACCAATATGTTTTTGAATTCCGCCATCCGAGCTGGTTTTCTCCGGAAGTTTATCAATTGTTGAAAAAATATAAAGCGGCTTTGTGTTTGGCCGACTCGGCCCAATGGCCTTATCGGGAAGAACTAACCGCTAATTTTGTTTATTTGCGCCTGCACGGTTCCCGAGCTCTTTATTCTTCTAATTATACTAATAAAGAATTAAAAAATTGGGCCGGTCAGATAAAAAAATGGGCTAAAGCCAAAGATGTTTACGTTTATTTTAACAATGACGCTTGCGGTAACGCAATCAAGAATGCTCAAAAACTCAAAAAATATTTAAATGCTTAGAAAATTCATTCTCGCTCTAATTAAGATTTATCAAAAAACCATTTCGCCGGACCATGGCTATTTTCCCATTTTAAAGTTGCTTGGGGAATGCCGCCACTACCCGACTTGTTCCCAATATACTTATCAGGCCATAAAAAGGGAAGGAGCTCTCAAAGGTCTTTGGCTGGGGTTAAAGAGGCTAGCTACTTGTCATCCTTGGGGAAGTTGACATTTAAGATTTATTCTGTATGATATAAAGGAAGACGAGAAGGCAAATGCTTAAATTGAAAAAGGAGGAAGATATGAATGGAATAGTCGGTCAAGCAGAATTAAGGTGTCTTAGTTGCAAGAAATTGGTTAGGGCTGAGATAAGAAGATACGGTAACGGCTACGTGACTATTTGCCCGTCGTGCCATAAATTAGCTTATAACAGCCAGGAGGCGCCTCCGGGTATGAAAGAATCGAAATAACGCTTCTTCTGTAAATATATGGGCGACTCTCAAAAGGGTTGCCCTTTTTTTATTGTTTCAATATTGATATGATATAATAATGAGGATAACCATGAATAAAGTGATTAAGATTTTGATTCTTTCTGACGTGGCTTTGATTTCCGGCCTCGGTTTGATTACGCCTATTTTCGCCATTTTTTTAACCAGCCAGATTCAAGGAGGCAACGTTGAAGTAGTCGGTTATGCGGCGGCTATCTATTGGATTGTCATGTCTTTGGTGGTTATTCCTTTTGGCCGATATTTAGATAGAAATCATGGCGAAAAAGACGACCTTTGGTTTATCGTCATCGGCAACGTTTTAGCCGCTTTGGCTGTTCTTGGCTACATTTTTTCCAGTTTGCCCTGGCATATTTATCTCTTGCAAATAA
>PEUD01000007.1:2553-6383 GCA_002780805.1 Candidatus Omnitrophica bacterium CG02_land_8_20_14_3_00__42_8
CCATAGGCATAGGCACGAAAAAAGGGGAACCTATACCTATCGTAGACCAGGCCGGAAAGGTCAGCGGGTATAAAAAAGACAAATCCGGAGAGGTTGTGATGACAAAGCTGGATGAGGAGGTACTCCAGAAGATAGCCCTTATTACAGACGGAAAGTATTACCACGCCACAGCCAGCGAGTTTGAACTTGATAAGATTTATGACGAGATAAGCAAGATGGAGAAAAAAGAACTCTCGAGCAGGTTGTTTACCCAGTACGAGGACAAGTTCCAGTATTTTCTAGGCATTGCTTTTATATTGCTGTGTATAGAATTTATAATGGGGGATAGGAAAAAGAAATGAGATCGCTGTTAATCCTGTTATTCTATGTTTCTATATTGGGCTGGGCATTTGGGGATTCGCTTGCCTCCAAGAATAATGAGGGTAATAAACTTTATAAAGAAGGCAAGGTTGATGAGGCCTTATCTAAATGGCGTGACGCGCAGATTGAAAATCCTGACAATGACAAGCTCCATTACAATATAGGAAACGGCCTTCACGAGCAGAAAAAATATGAAGACGCATTTAAAGAATATGAGAAATCCCTGAATTCAAAAGATAATGAACTTCAGCGCAGCGCGTATTATAATATGGGAAATACTTATTACAGGATGAGTAAACTACCTGAGGCGATAGAGAGCTATAAAAAATGCTTGGATATAAACCCTGATGACGAGGATGCCAAATATAATATAGAATTTGTAAGGAAAAAGATAAAGGAAAACCTTAAAAAAGAAGACAAAAAACAGCAGGAATCCCAGCAGAAGGACAATAACACTGGCGAGCAGAAAGAACAAGGTAATTCTTCTCAGGCCCAAGAAGGCCAGCAAAAAGAGGAAAAGGCCCAAACTGCCCCAAAATCAGAAGAAGATAAAGGAAAAGAGGCAAAAGAAAATCAGAAAAAACAGGTAGTCGAAGAGAAGGAAAAACCTGAAGGCCAAAAGGATGAAGAAAAGCCTTCCGGGGAAGAGAAAAAAGGCGAGATGTCAAAAGAGGATGCTGTAAGGCTTTTAGACGCGCTTAAAGACGACGAAGAGGATACGCAAAGGGACTTGAGAAACCAACCCGGAGAAGGCCGCTATAGAGTAGAGAAGGATTGGTAACGGTTACGGCAAAGGTTACGAAGTAAAGTGTTTATGGAGGCCTTTGCGACAAAATTGTAGGGGAGGGTTTAAAACCCTCCCCTACAGCAGCTGTAGGGCACACTTTAGTGTGCCATAAGGTATGAAATATTTTATTATTTTTTTATTATTTTTGTCAATTGCCGCAGTCTGCTGCGCAGAGGATATAACAATATCTGCTGATGCGGACAGGCAGGAAGTTACGTTAAATGAACAGGTGACGCTTACCATAACCGTATCCGGCAATATCTCCAATATCCCGCAACCCAATATCCCTGGCTTGAAAGGGTTTACCGCGTACTCTTCCGGAAGGTCGCAGAACCTATCTATTATAAACGGCCAGGTTTCAAGTTCAGTATCCTTTACTTATATATTGGTGCCTAATAACACGGGCGAGTATAGCCTTGGGCCTTTCAGCATTGATTATAAAGGCAAAACTTATTCAGCCGGGCCTATAAATATAAAGGTATTGCCGAGAAGCGCTCAGCAGCAGCCGCAAAGCCAGGGTTTTCAGATGCCGCCTTCTGAATCAGGAGAACAGGGCGGCGCTCAGCCCGAACGCGGGAAAAAGCTTTTTATAGAAGCGTATGTAGATAAACTCAGGGCGTATGTGAACGAGCAGATAACGCTTACCTTCGCGGTTTACCAGGCAGTTGATTTGTTTGACAACCCGGTGTATAATCCCCCGTCTACTACAGGTTTTTGGGCAGAAGACATGCCTCCCCAGAAAAAATATTATAAAGTTATAAACGGCACAAGGTATCTTGTGACAGAAATTAAAACTGCCCTGTTTGCAACAGGCCCTGGTGAATTTACAATAGGCGCCGCAAGATTAGAGGCAGCTGTGGAAGATATAGATAGATTTATCTCAAAGAGTCCTTTCGATATATTTGATCAGGATCCATTCAGCATGTTCAAGAGGGGAAAACCAATAATACTTCAGACAGACCCTATAGAGGTAGAGATAATGCCTTTGCCGGAACAAAATAAACCAGCAGATTTTAAAGGAGATGTCGGGGAATTTGATATCTCGATGAGCGTTGACAAAAATACAGTTGAGGAAAATCAGCCGGTAAACTTAAGGATCAAAATAAAAGGCAAAGGCAATATAAAGACGATATCTTCTCCTTCCGCGCCTGAAATCCAGGACGCTAAATTTTACGAATCAGGGAGTTCCGAAAATATCTCAAAGGATAATTACGTGGTCCAGGGCGAAAAGATATATGAAAAAATGATTATACCGAAGAAAGAAGGCATTCTCGCGATAGGCCCGGTTGAATATACTTATTTTGACCCTGTTCTCAAGGATTATAAGCAGAAGAGAATCGATCCAGTGGTAATAAGTGTCACAAAATCAAAAGAAGAACCTGCTGAAAAAACCACTTTTGTCCCTGCAGCCGCAAAAGAGGAAATTCAGCTTTTTAAGAAAGATATAGCATATATAAAAATTTCTCCAGCGCGATTTAATTCCAGAAGTAATTTTTTATACAGGAATAAAATATTTTTATTGATAAACATATTGCCGCTTTTTATCCTAGCAGGCCTGTATTTATACGGGCTGTATATGGACAGGCTGAAAACCGATATAGGTTACGCAAGGTCTTTGCGCGCAAAAGGCGCTGCGTCTAAAAGACTTAAAGGCGCAAAGAAGCTAATGAATAAAAATATGGTAAAGGAATTTTACACGGAAATCCACAGGGCTGTTATAGAGTATATAGCGGATAAATTAAATATACCTCATCCCTCTATTACAAAGGATGTGCTGGAAGGCAGGTTAAAAGAGATAGGCATTACAGGGGATATTATAGACGGTGTAAAGATGCTGTTTGATGATTGCGATATGGCGCGGTTTGCCCCGTTAGATAGCAAAGCTTATCTAACGGGGTTTGCGTCAGCAAATTTTACAAAGGAAGATATGTGCCGTACCCTGAAACAGGCAGATGCTGTAATAACCAGATTAGAGAGATATATATGAACCCAGCCCTTTCCAACAATAATACTTTAAATAATTTAAGAGAGAGCTGGGTGAAAGAGATTTTCGCAATTTCTCTTTTTATGATTTTTATATTTGCCGGGATCTCTATGGCGGTTACCGCGCCGGAAGAATTGTATAATAAAGGAAACTCAAGCTATGAAAATGAGGATTATGAAAAGGCAGTCTCTCTTTATGAAAGGCTTATCAGCATAGACGAGGCCAGCCCTGAGGTATTTTATAATCTGGGCAACAGCTACTTCAAATTAAAAAAGATAGGCAAGGCGATTCTAAATTATGAAAGGGCGTTGAGGTTATGCCCGCGCGATAAAGATACGCAGATTAATTTAAGGCTTGCGAAAGCAATGGCAGTGGATAAGATAAACGCATCCGAAAGAGGTTTTGTTTTAAATATGCTGCTTTTTTTCTACGGCAGGATGAATATAGACGAGCTAACGCTTTTCTCCTCGCTCCTTTATCTTGCCATAATTTTTATTTTGATATTTTCAATATTTTTTGCTGCTAAAAGGCGGTTGTTGCTTTATACTGCTGGCGCGTTTGGGGCTCTGTTTTTTATCCTATTTATATTTTTATTCGTAAAAATAAAAGACGAAAATTTTACAAAGACAGGAGTTATCGTAACCGAAAAGGCTGATGCGAGAAGCGGGCCGAAAGAGGATTATCTTTTACAATTTACTC
>PEUD01000146.1 GCA_002780805.1 Candidatus Omnitrophica bacterium CG02_land_8_20_14_3_00__42_8
TGTCCGCTCGAACAGTATTAGTTAGATACTTGCTCCTGATTACTCTCTTCCTGCGCCTCTTCTTTAGCAGCTTCTTCTTTTGCCTGATATTCCTGTATCAATATCTCCCTGGGCTTGGAGCCCCTGAAAGGGCCTATTATGCCGTTTTCTTCCATCGCATCTATAATCCTGGCGGCCCTTGTGTAACCAAGCCTTAATCTTCTTTGAAGCATTGAAACAGAAGCCTGGCCTGTTTCCAGTACCATGTTTACGGCCTCGTCAAAAAACTCATCTTTTTCAAAACCGCCTCTTCCTGAGACGCTCTTTTTCTGCTGTTCAAGTATTTCGTTGTCATACACAGGCTCCTGCTGAGTCTTTATGAAGCTTACAACCTTCTCTATCTCAGGATCCGTGAGAAACGTGCCCTGGGCCCTTATCGGCTTTGGAGTTCCAGGTTCCAGAAACAGCATGTCGCCTTTCCCAAGCAGTTTATCAGCGCCGTTCATATCCAGGACCGTCCTGGAATCAACCTTTGACGCGACCTTAAACGAAATCCTTGCGGGAAAATTCGCTTTTATCACTCCTGTTACGACATCCACTGACGGCCTCTGCGTGGCAAGTATCATGTGAATCCCGACTGCCCTTGAAAGCTGGGCAAGCCGTGTAATAGCATTCTCAATGTCTTCCTGAGCAACCATCATAAGATCCGCCAACTCGTCTATTATGACTACTATATAAGGGAGTTTTTCTTCTGATTTCTGATTAAATGCCTGTATATTCCTGACGGTAATTTTGGCCAGCATTTTATATCTATTTTCCATTTCTCCTACAACCCACCCAAGTGCGCCGGAGACCTTTTTGGCATCAGTCACGACAGGGCATAATAAATGAGGCAGGCCGTTGTATATGGCAAGTTCTACCATTTTCGGATCCACCATTAAAAATTTCAGTTCTTCAGGGGTGGCATTATAAATCATGCTCATTATAAGCGAGTTCACGCACACGGTCTTTCCTGAGCCGGTGGTGCCTGCTATCAAAAGATGGGGCATGTCTCCCAAATCCGTAACTACAGCCCTGCCGGAGATATCCTTGCCAAGCGCCATGGCCAGCTTTGAAGATGCTGCCATTTTTTGATATTCCTGGGATTCCAATATTTCTTTTAGAAATACCATGGACGTATTCGCGTTAGGAACTTCTATTCCAATACATGATTTTCCGGGTATGGGCGCCACTATCCTCACAGTAGTTGCCTTCATAGTAAGCGCTATATCATCGTTAAGGCTTGTGATTCTATTTACCTTTACGCCCGGGGCAGGCTGTAATTCATATCTTGTGATAACAGGCCCCTTGCTTATATCAATAACCTTTGATTCTATGCCGAAATCCCTGAGCGTATCTTCAAGTATCATGGCGCTTTCTTCAAGATTCTCTCCAAATATATTTCCTGACTCATAAGTAGGGGCATTTAATAAATCCAAGCTCGGGAGTTTATAATCGCCTACTACCCTCGGCTCAGTATTTGCTATCTTCGCGGCCGCGGGCTTTGGTTTGGGGCCGGACTTTGGCATTATATTTATCCTGGGTTTCTCTCCACCCTTATCCTGCGCTTTCTTTTCAATCTTTACCGCAGGCCTTAATCTAGGCCCTTCGCTGACAGGTTTCTCAATTTTTGCATAACCAAATGTTCTTTTTTCTTGTCTTCGCTTGCCTATCTTATCAACTATAGCCCATATTTTCATGGATAGAGCAGAAATCACAGGCACTATTAAAAATTCTGTGGCAACTAAAAGCGCCAATATGGCCAGACTTATCGTTACTATGTATCCACCGATAGCCCCCAGATAATCCAGGAGAAACTTGTCAGTCAACAAAAATCCTAAAAGCCCGCCCCTCGCCACCATTAAAACTGAATCAGGCCTGGCTGTTAAACTGAAAAATGCTGAGCTTGCGGAAAATAAGAATAAGACCCCGATTATCCTGTATAATAACCTCCCGGTTAATTTTTCGGCAAGGATACCTATGCCCCATACGATAAAAAGAAAAGGGATAAAAAACCCGGCATACCCTATCAATTTAAATATGGCCCATGCCGTGTAAGCGCCTGTCATTCCTATATAATTCCGGATATGAATATTAGGAGTGGATGTCTCGAAGCCGATGTCATAAGAAGAGTATGACATCATTGCAGACAACAAAAGTATTGCCAATACGAATAACCCTATGGATACTATAAGATCTTTTTTATCCTTGCTCATTTTCTTCCGTTGTCATTGCGAGAAGCGAAGCGACGAAGCAATCTAAAAAAAGGGATTGCTTCGCTCATTTCATTCGCTCGCAATGACATATAGTTTCTTATTTTACGCACAATAATACTGTTATCCCCAATAAAATACAATATACCCCAAACCAGTGAAATCTGTTCCTATAAAGCGTCTTTAACAATAATTTTAATGATAAAACGCCTGTAATGCAAGATATAAAAAATCCTATGAAATAATTTACATTTATGCCTGAAAGATTTAATCCTGCTTCCTTTATCTTAAATAAGAACGCTCCGAGTATAACAGGAATGGATAATAAAAACGAGAATTTCGCGGAAGCCTGGCCGTCAAGCCCGAGAAACAGGCCTGTAGAAATAGTAGCCCCGCTCCTGGAAATGCCGGGTAAAGCCGCTATGCCCTGAGCCAGGCCTATCAAGACCGCTTTAAAAGCCGTCATGCCTTCTGTCCCGAGCCTTATAAAATTGCCAGCTATAAGCCACGCGCCTGTCACTATAAACATGGCGCCGACTATTTTTACATTGTTAAATGCGGATTCTATATTTTTTATAAAGAACAGGACAAAAACAAAAGTTACAATACTTCCCAATAAAATTAAAAAACCTATTCTTTTTTTAGTGGTTACGCTTTCTACTATCTCACCTCCGAATACTATAAATATAGCCGCCAGCGTCCCAAGGTGTAAAAATAAATCGAAAAACAGCTCAGGTTCGCTGATGCCCATCAACTTGTGCAGAATAACCAAATGGCCTGAGCTTGAAATCGGTAAAAACTCAGCCACCCCCTGCACTATCCCTGAAATTACTGCATTTAAAAATGTCATATGTTATTTTCAAACCCGCATTGCAATTAAATTGCAATGCGGGTTTGAAAATAAGTTGACACTCTGACAATGTCAGTTTGTCAACTTAGCGCTTGCTTAATACTAAGGTTCAGCCTGCCCATCTCGTCTATCTTAATGAGCTTGACTTTAACCTTGTCCCCAATTTTAACAACATCTTCCGCGTTTTTAACAAACTTATCCGAAAGCTCGGAAACATGCACAAGGCCTTCCTTGCCAGGCAGTATCTCACAGAATGCGCCGAAGTTCATGATCTTTTTTACGGTAGCGTCATAAATCGTGCCGACTTCCGGCTCGCTTGTAATGCCCTTTATCATATCAATCGCTTTTCTGGAGGCCTCTTCATTGTCAGAAGCCACAGATACCTTGCCTTCATCATCCACTTCTATTGTAGCGCCTGTATCCTGAATTATCCTTTTTATAATTTTGCCTCCCGGGCCTATCAAAACCCCTATTTTTTCCTTGTCTATCATCAGCGTAGTTATCCTCGGCGCATACCCTGATAATTCTTTTCTTGGTGCATTTATCGTTTCTATTATCTTCTTTAAAATAAATAGCCTTGCAGGATTTGCCTGTTTAATTATTCTTTTAATCAAATCCATGTCTATTCCATTTATCTTAAGGTCCATTTGAAGCGCTGTTATACCCGAATCAGTGCCCGTGACCTTGAAATCTAGATCGCCATAGTGGTCTTCCAGGCCTGCAATATCTGTAAGTATTGCAGCATCTTTTCCTTCTTTTACAAGGCCCATGGCTATGCCTGAAACAGGTTTTTTAATAGGCACCCCGGCATCCATTAATGAAAGCGTAGCTGCGCACACACTTGCCATACTGCTTGAACCGTTTGACTCCAGTATCTCTGAAACAACCCTTACAGTGTAAGGAAACTCTTCGGTTGACGGCATAACAGCCTTTAAAGCCCGTTCTGCCAATGCGCCATGGCCTATCTCACGCCTGCCAGGGCCTCTCATCGGCTTTGTTTCTCCTACGCTGAAAGGCGGAAAATTATAATGCAGCATGAAATTTTTAAATTTCTCACCCTCAAGGGTATCCAGCCTCTGCTCGTCCTGGCTTGTGCCCAATGTAGTGATGCACAGGCTCTGCGTCTGGCCCCTTGTAAAAAGCCCTGAGCCATGAGTTCTTGGCAAAAGCCCCACCTCGCATGTTATCGGCCTTATATCTTCGTATTTTCTGGCGTCTATCCTGACCTTCTTATCCAGAATAAACTTTCTGACCTCGGCCTTTTCCACCTCGCTCAACGCAGCCTTTATATCAACCTCACTCAAGGATCCGTCTTCCTGAGTCAATTTCGCAACAATCTGCTTTGCCAGAATATTAAACGCGTCCTCTCTCTGCTCTTTTGCAGGCAGTGAATGTATCTTTTTAAAATCATCCAGGGAAAGTTTTCTGACCTTTTCCTGAAGCTCTTCAGGTACAAGCTTTAGTTCAGGCTTGATTTTTTCCTTGCCGCATTTTTTATGCAGCTCTTCCTGCAATTCTATGCTAGCCCTTATGTATTCCTGACTTAACTCTATTGCCTCCAGCATCTTTTCTTCAGAGATCTGGCTGGCCCCTGCCTCAAGCATTATAATCCTGTCCTTCAAGCCCACTGAAACCAGGTTTAAAGAACTTTCTTCCAGCTCCTTAAAGGTAGGGTTAATGACAAACTTATCGCCTACCAAACCTATCTTCACTGCCCCAATAGGGCCCATAAAAGGTATATCGGATATAGCGAGGGCGCACGAGGCCCCTATCATGGCAGGCATATCAGAGTCATTCTGTCCGTCGCTTGAAAGTACTGTCGCCACTATCTGCACCTCATTCACAAAACCCTTTGGGAAAAGGGGCCTTATGGGCCTGTCTATCAGCCTTGAAGTCAGGATCTCTTTTTCAGTAGGCCTTCCTTCTCTTTTAAAATACCCCCCGGGAATCCTGCCTGCGGCATATGTCTTTTCCTGGTATTCCACTGTCAGCGGAAAGAAATCAATGCCTTCCCTTATCTCGCCCGACGAGACAGCTGTTACAAGCACCACTGTGCCGCCGTACTGCACGCAAACAGCGCCGTTAGCCTGCTTGGCCATCTTGCCTGTTTCGATAATTATTGTCTCTCTCCCGATCTTTCTTTCAACTTTATGAATCATATGTCCTTTCTTGTGAAAAAGGCGGACCTAAAGACCTTTATTCATAAAATCTGAATACCGTGCGACAGGTCGCTAAATCCGCCTTCCATTATTTTTTTAAACTCAGCTTACTAGTGAGTTCGCGGTATTTTTCCGGGTTTTCTTTTTTAAGATAATCTAGAAGCCTTTTTCTCTTACCTACTAATTTTAAAAGCCCGACCCTTGAATTGAAATCCTTTTTGTGGGACTTAAAATGATCTGTAAGGCCATTGATCCTCTCTGTAATCAAAGCTATCTGCACATTACAGGAACCGGTATCTTTTTCGTGTTCAGCAAACTTCTTTATTACCTCTTTTTTCTTATCCTTTACTAATGCCACTTTTGAGCCTCCGGTTTCAAATTAAGCAAAGCAAGCTTTGCGGCTACAGCGTATAGATGTAGCTGCACCATCTTATGGTGCCAATGCTGGCATATCAGCAGCGCAAGGCGCTGCAGCTACAATTCATGTATGTAACCGCGGCAGAGCCTGCTCTGCATAATGAAATTCTTATTTTATTGAATTATACTATACCTTATTATTCTGGTCAAGAAAAATCTGCCCGCCAAAGAGCACAGCGGGCAGATTTTGCTTGATAGCATAGGAAATTATATTAACCTTTTTAATCTCAAAATACCCTAAGGTGACACTCTGACAATGTCAGAGTGTCACCTTAGCGATAAGACATAAGAATATCTCTCGGCCTGTCGGCCTTATTAGTAAAAAGGGAATTGTAGTGCCAAAGAAAATTTGCCTATTAATGTTATCGTCGGTAAAAAAAGGTTTTAGCTGATGAAAGTGTAGAAGATGGGTATACCTTCAATCATCGCAAATTCTCTTCGGTATATAATGATAATTCGACAAGGCGTTCCAAAAGTTCTTCGGAAGACATGCCCGTAAAATTTTGAAGAATAAGTTCTTTCGCGAAAAGGCGGCAGATATAACGCAGCTTTCTGGCCTTTTCGCGTCCTGCATAAATGAAATCGCGATGGCCGCTGTTGATTATAACAATATTGCGTTTTTCGTCATATCGTGAACGCCATAT
>PEUD01000121.1:0-2729 GCA_002780805.1 Candidatus Omnitrophica bacterium CG02_land_8_20_14_3_00__42_8
TTATTTAAGAGGCAAAGTAGGCAAGGCAGCCAAGGTTAAAAGAAAAGCAGAGCCAAGGAGAGAAGGAGGAAGTAGAAAGTGAGAAAGCGATAATAAGAGAGTGCGGAGTGCGGAATGCGGAATTAAAAATTTAAAATTTGCAATTTGCAATTTACAATGGAGCGAAGCGACAATAACCGTGGACTATGGACTGAAATGGACCGTGAGCCATGAGCCAAAGAGGGGAGTAGTGTGGAAAGAGTAAAGAAAGAAATTAAGGAGACTGCTCAATCTTTAGGTATTGCCCTCATTCTGGCTTTAATCATCAGAGCCCTTGTAATTCAGGCTTTTTCCATACCTTCGGGCTCAATGGAGCCTACTCTTCAGATTGGAGATATGCTCCTGGCTAACAAATTTATTTATCAGCTTAAGGAGCCAAAGAGAGGGGACATTATTATCTTTAAATTTCCTTATAGCATAGAGAAAAGGAAGTTTTTTGACCTTCGTCTCTTTAAGGTCCCCCTTCCCGAAAGTATTAGGAAGAAAGAAGTCTTTAGTTTTTATTTCTTTAAAATTCGCCGCCCTCAATTTCTTTATACCTGGAGAGACTTCATTAAAAGAGTAATGGCCACTGAAGGTGAGACCTTAGAGGTAAAAGAAGGAAAGGTCTATATTAATGGCAAAGCATTATCGGAGCCTTATATTATGGAAGAGATTGCCTATGATTATGGGCCAGTAAAGGTGCCTAAAGATTGTTTATTTGTAATGGGAGATAATCGTAATAACAGTGATGACAGTCATGTCTGGAAGTTTCTTCCTCAAAAATATGTAAGAGCTAAGGCTATGGTAATTTACTGGCCAATAAGAAGGATAAGGGTGATAAGGTGATATAAAAAAGTGTCAAGGTGTCAAGGTATCAGAGGACAGACGACAGAAGACGGAGCACTAGCCTAACTTCTGATTTCTGACTTCTGATTATATCGGGCATAAATGCCCTCCTACCGACCTCTGACCTCTGACTTCTGACTTCCGACCTCCGGTTGATACTTTGATACTCTGATACTTTAACCACACTAGAGCCCCGGAGAGAAAAGGATGCGGCAGACTTCAATAGATAATATTACCAAGGAGATGAAATTAGGTAAGGATATCTATAGTGCAGAAGGAATAGTTCTCTTAGCCAGAGGACAGGAACTAAAGGCAAAATATGTAGAAAGACTTAGAAATCTGGGCATTTATTTAGTATATATTGAGGATAAAAGAGTAGCTGATGTAGAGGTAAAGGACCTTATCTCAGAACAGACTCGCCGGGAAGCAACCAAAATAATTAAAGATACGATGCTCTCTTTAAAGAAAAAGAGGGCAATTATTGAAGTGAGGGGAATAAAAGAGACTGTTAATGAGATGGTTGATGAAATAATAGCTAATCGCCATTTGTTAATTAACCTCTTAGATATGCGCTCTTATGATGATTACCTTTATAATCATTCAGTAGGGGTCTGTATCCTATCTTTGACTATTGGAATAGCTTACAAATATGACGAGTTAAGACTGAGAGATTTAGGGGTAGGAGCACTTCTCCACGATGTAGGTAAAACAAAGATTTCTTCGGAGATATTAAACAAACCAGGGAAATTAACTGCTGAGGAATTTGAAGAGATAAAGAAGCACTCCCGTTGGGGGTTTGATATGCTTCGCGGGGAGAAAGAGCTAAGTCTTTTATCTTCTCATATAGCCTATCAACATCATGAAAGATGTGATGGTCGGGGTTATCCCCGGGGACTATCTGAAGAAGAGACCCTTCAATTTGCCCGCATAGTCTCGGTAGCAGATGTTTATGATGCCCTAACTGCCGATAGGATTTATCGCAAGAGGTTTTTACCTCATGAGGCCAGAAAGATAATTGAGAGCAATTTGGAGACCCAGTTTAGCCTCCAGATAGTAAAGATATTCTTTGAAAATGTGGCTCTTTATCCAGTAGGAACTATGGTAAAGCTCTCTACTGGGGAAAGAGGAGTAGTAATGAAGACGGAAAGAGGCTTTGCCTCCCAGCCTCAAGTAAGGGTATTATATAATGAAAAGGGTGAAGAACTGGAAAGATACCGAGAGAGAAATCTAAGGGAGGAGCCAACAATTTCTATAACTAAGGTAGTTGAGTGAAAAAGTTAAAAGTCAGAGGGAAGAGAAAAGAGTTAGGGCAAAAAGGAGAAGAGACAGCCGCTCTCTACTTAAGAAGAAAAGGATACAAAATTATAGAACAAAATTACCGCTATAGTCGCTTAGGAGAGATTGATTTAATAGCCCAGGAAGGCAAAGATTTAGTCTTTGTAGAGGTAAAAACAAGGTCATCCTTAAGTTTTGCTGAACCAGAAGAGGCAGTCAATTACCAGAAGCAAAAAAGAATAATTAAATTAGCCCAGGGCTATCTTCTCAATCAAAAGTTAGATCAGGTTAGCTGTCGTTTTGATGTAGTATCAATAATAATTGACCAAGGAGGAAAAATTAAGAGCATAAAGTTGATTCGTGATGCATTTGGGGAGTAAAGTTAAAAACAGAAGCAATGTCAAATGTCAAAACCCAAATACCAAATCAAGATTAGAGTAACTTCTACAGGGCTTTAATCCATGGTTTACTTCTACCGCACTTTAGTGCAGGGTTTTTAGGGCTTTAGCCTATTCAAATGTAGGGGCGACATTTATGACGCCCGTCAATTGCGGGTTTGATAAATCAAACCCCTACAATAAAGGGTT
>PEUD01000121.1:2790-2941 GCA_002780805.1 Candidatus Omnitrophica bacterium CG02_land_8_20_14_3_00__42_8
TTGAAGTATGGCTATTAGCTTTCAGGTAAGTAAGACTCTTAAGGATACTCAGGCTCGGGTAGGAAGACTCCAGACTCCGCACGGGGTAATTAGGACACCAGCCTTTATCCCCGTAGGAACCCAGGCTACAGTAAAGACTTTAACTCCTGAG
>PEUD01000121.1:2970-7212 GCA_002780805.1 Candidatus Omnitrophica bacterium CG02_land_8_20_14_3_00__42_8
TGTGGAAACCATAACGGCCTGTAACAATTTCGGGAAAATGTTGGAAATACCAGAGATAACCATGCTGAAAGGTGTTGTGGTTGAACGCGTTGACCTGTGCTTTTCGTTAAATAAAAATGAGGATAGTATTAATGACGATGATATAAATCAAATAGCGCTGCGTGTTGTTAAAATGGCGAAAAATAGCCGTTTACAGTGCGCTATCGGCGGAGGGGTGTCAGCGGATTCCCTGCCGTTATTTAGGGGTATTTTTGGTGGGTTGCTGGATTTTTACGAAACACGCAAAATCTCTTTTTCGTGCCCGCAGGCTTTAAGCCATGATCCTGAAAATGGATTTATCAAGGCTTTGGCTTTTGAGATGTTGTGGTTAAAAAATAAATCAACTTTTTATAATAGTATTTACGAGGCCGATCAAAGACGCATAGCGTTGATTGAACAGCGCTATCCGGAGGTCCGGATATGAATCCAATAGAATTAAAGATGGTAGAGGTTTTGAAAGAGTTGAAGCAAAAGTATTATGCTGTGGGTGTGAAAGCAGAATTTGAGGCAGAAGGAACCAGGACAGAAGAATTGATGCGCCTTAAAGAGATTTGTATGTCAGCGAAAACCACGCTTACTTTAAAGATAGGTGGTTGCGAGGCGTTGCGCGATATGTATGATGCGCGGGCAGTCGGAGTTAATTATCTTGTTGCCCCTATGATAGAAACAGCTTTTTCACTTAAGAAATATTTAAGAGCTGTTGATTTAGCTTTTCCTGATGACGAAAAAGAAAAAGTAGAATTTTTAATAAATATTGAGACTGAATTGGCTGCAAAAAATTTTGATGAAATGCTAAAAATCTCTGAGATAAACAGGCTTAACGGTATTGTGATGGGTCGTGTTGATTTTACGGGTTCTATGGGCCTTGACCGAAAATCAGTTGAGAGCCCAAAAATATTTGCCGCAACAAAAGAGCTTTTAAGTAAAGCAAAGGCGCGCAATCTTATTTGTGTAGTTGGCGGCGCCATATCAGTTGATTCACTTTCTTTTTTAAGGAATATTCCGGACGGAATTTTAGACAGGTATGAAACAAGGAAGATATGTTTTGCTTGTCCGGGCGCGCTTGGTAAAGATGCCGATAAAGGAATCTCTAAAGCAGTGGATTTTGAGCTTTTATGGCTTAAAAATAAACGTAATTATTATAAAGAAATTTCTGAAGAGGATAATAAAAGAATTGGAATGCTGGAAGATCGATTAGCCGGAGGTGCAAAATTATAAAAAAGACGGCATTGATTACAGGGGCATCGCGTGGGATAGGCCTGGCGATTTCTGAACGTTTTCGTAGGGCAGGCGTCAAGGTATTGGCACCAACAAGAAAAGAGATGGATTTGTTGTTAAATGAATCAATAGATGAATATCTATTAACCCTTAAAGCGCCCGTTGATATATTGATTAATAATGCGGGAATTAATATTTTAGCCGGAATAGCCGAATTAAGCGATGGTGTAATGCAGGATACTATGCAGACAAATTTACTTGCGCCATTAAGGATAGTGCGCGGCATAGCCAAGGGCATGATAAAGCGCAAATACGGCAGAATAATAAACATCAGTTCAATATGGGGTGAGATTACCAAGCCGAAGCGAGTAACGTATTCAATGAGCAAAGCAGCGCTTAATGCAATGACGAGGACATTAGCTGTTGAGTTGGCGCCATATAATATTTTAATAAATTCCGTGGCCCCTGGTTATGTAAATACCGAATTGACACGCAAAAATAACAGCGTTAAAGAGATATCAGCTATTAAGTCCGGCATTCCTTTGAAGCGGCTTGCCGAGCCGGAGGAAATAGCCGAGTTTGTCGAATTTTTGGCATCAAATCGGAATACTTATATTACAGGGCAGGTTATAATCATAGACGGCGGATTTATATGCCTGTAATCAGTGTCAAATCCAATATCCGTAATTATACCGTTAGTTTTGGCAACGCGAATATTTTTTTGAATCGCATAGAAAAAAAATATCCGCAGGTTTCCTATGTGGTTGATAAAAATATTTGGATTTTATACCGTAAAACCATTCTTGCCGGCATAGACAAAAAAAAGGTTATCGTTCTAGATGCGGATGAGAAAATAAAAAATTTACGCACGGTGCAGCGGCTTTACGATTGCCTTATCAGGCGCGATGCCAAGCGCAACATGACGGTCGTTACCATAGGAGGCGGTATACTTCAGGATGTTACCGGTTTTCTTGTTTCAACTTTGTATCGGGGTATAGGTTGGATTTTTATCCCGACAACGCTGTTGGCGCAGGCCGATAGCTGTATCGGCAGCAAAACATCCCTTAATTATAAAAATTTTAAAAATCTTATAGGCACATTTTATCCTCCGCATGAGGTTTTTATCGATTGCAATTTTCTCGCGACGCTTAAGCCTGTTGATTTTTATAGCGGGCTGGGCGAAATAGTGAAGCTTCATATTTCAGGCGGGCCCAGCAAGGTGCGGGGTATTTTAAATATTTTTACAAGGTTAACAGCCATGGAAAAAACAGCGTCGGAGAAGGCAATATACGATTCGCTTTTGATCAAACGCGGTTACATCCAGGGTGATGAATTTGACAATCAAAGGCGCAACCTTCTTAATTACGGGCATTGTTTTGGCCACGCGATAGAGACGGTAGGCAATTTTCAAGTTCCACATGGCCAGGCGGTAGTTTTGGGAATGATTTTGGCCAATATTATTGCCAGGCGTAGGGGGGTTTTGTCAGGTAAGCAGGAAGAATTTCTTTCGGAGAAATTACTCTTACCGTCCATAGCGATTAAGCCGAAAGAAGAAGCTTTGTCGCCAACAAGAATTATTTCTGCAATGCGGAAAGATAAGAAGCGTAAAGGAAAGGGATTGGCCCTTGTTTTGTTAAAGAATAAAAACAGGCTTGAAAAGGTAAACGATTTAAACGAAACGGAAGTGAAATATGCGATCAGCGAATTTACGAAACGATATTTTTGAAAAAGTAAAACAATTTTATTATTCCCAGGAAAAGATAGAAGGTTTTATCCCCGGTAAAACGCGGGTAAACTATGCCGGCAGGGTTTACGATGAGAAAGAGCTGGTTAACCTGGTAGACGCAAGCCTGGATTTTTGGCTTACCGCAGGAAGATATGCGGATGAGTTTGAAAAGAAGTTTGCCGAATTTCTCGGGGTAAAGTATTGTTTGTTGGTAAATTCCGGATCTTCAGCCAATCTTTTGGCAATAGCGGCGTTGACTTCCCCAAAATTGGGCAAACGCCGGCTAAAGCCAGGAGATGAAGTTATTACTATTGCCTGCGGTTTTCCTACGACATTAAATCCGATCCTGCAAAATAGTTTAAAACCGGTAATTATTGATATAGATTTAAGGACATGCAATATTCAGGCAGAAAAGATTGAAAAGGCCGTTACAAAAAAAACAAAGGCCATTTTCGTCCCACATACATTAGGCAACCCCGCTGAATTGGGCAAGATTTTAAAAATTGCAAAAAAATATAACCTATGGTTTATTGAAGACAATTGTGATGCATTAGGTTCAAAATATAAGGGAAAATATACCGGTACTTTTGGGCATATTTCAACCAGCAGCTTTTATCCGGCGCATCATATAACAATGGGTGAGGGCGGCGCAGTTTTGACCAATGATGCGCTGTTGTATCGGATAATTATGTCATTTCGTGATTGGGGAAGGGATTGCTGGTGCGATACGGGGCATGATAATACCTGCGGAAAGAGATTCTCGCAGAAATTTGGTAAATTGCCGTTTGGTTATGACCATAAATACGTCTATTCGCATATCGGGTATAATCTAAAGGTTACTGATATGCAGGCGGCGATTGGGGTAGCGCAATTGGAAAAACTGCCGCTATTTATTAAAGCGAGAAAAAGAAATTTCAAGGCTTTTTACAGCGGTTTGAAGAAATACGAAAAATATTTTATTCTGCCGCAAACGGTAAAAAATTCAGAACCAAGCTGGTTTGGATTTCCAATTTTGATTAAACCTGATGCGCCGTTTACGCGGACGGATATTGTTTTATATCTTGAAAAAAACAAGATCGCAACGCGTATGTTATTCGGCGGGAATTTAACGAAACAACCGGCATATGAGAATACAAAATTCAGAGTCGTAGGAGATTTGCGTAACACTGACTTGGTGATGAATAATCTATTTTGGATAGGGGTGTATCCGGGCATCAGCAAGGCGCAAATTAATTATATAACCGGCATTTTTGATAAGT
>PEUD01000049.1 GCA_002780805.1 Candidatus Omnitrophica bacterium CG02_land_8_20_14_3_00__42_8
AGACACTCTCAGCCCTTCGTCTCCAGCGATCTTATTTACGGAGTCTGTAAGATTGCCTATTTTTTCTATAAGCTCTTTCGTGGACCTGGCCATTTCTTCTGTGGATACAGGGTCCTGTCCTCTTAGCGTGTCTCCTTTTTGCAGGAGCCTCGTATCCCTGGTGCCTGGGGATATCTCCAGATATTTCTCGCCTAAAAGTCCGAGCGTATTGATGGCTGCTTTTGCGTTTTCGTTAATCCATGTATTCTGGGATACCCAGACATTCAATTTAACGAGGGGTTTGTTTTCTTTTTCGTCAAAATAAACATTTATATCCTGCACTTCGCCAACCTGAACCCCGGAATAACGCACAGGCGCTCCTATACCTATGCCGTTTGCGAAACTAAAAACCACATTAAGATTATACCCGCGTTTTACGCTGTAAAAATTGCCTATAGAGAATATTATTACGGAAAGTATCACTATCCCTATGAAAATAAATATGCCCACCTTCAATTCAAAATTCATTCTTGTAAACATTATATCCTCCTGCTCTCTTTGTTAATCGCGGAAATACGCTGAAGCTGGCCCTCACTTTGTTCGGAGCAGACGCAGAAAAACGCTGAAATCAACGTGAGTTTCCGCGTAGTTCTGCGTCCCGCCAACGAAACAATGGCGGGCTTCTGCGTAGTTCCGCGATTATCACGCGTCCTCCGTTATCGGTCCCCTTGCCGCGCCTGTTATGAACTGTTTCACTATCGGATCTTTTGTATTTTTTATCTCTTCGGGAGCGCCGATTTCGATAATCTTACCTTTATACAGCATCGCGATTCTATCGGCTATTTTATAAGCGCTCACCATGTCATGAGTAACGACTATAGACGTAACGTTCAATTTACTATTCAAATCTATTATAAGGCCATTTATCGCGTCCGCCATTATCGGATCAAGCCCTGTGGTAGGCTCATCATATAATATAATCCTAGGATTATTGCAGATGGCCCGCGCCAGTCCGACTCTTTTTTTCATGCCTCCGCTCAGTTCAGAGGGCATCAGATTCTCTACGCCTTTCAACCCCACGAGTTCCAGGGAATTTGCGACTTTTTTCCGGATCTCCCCCCCAGACATGTCAGTATGTTCTCTCAGCGTAAACCCTACGTTTTCGCCTACTGTCATTGAATCAAATAAAGCGGATCCCTGAAAAAGCATGCCAAAACTAAGCCTGAGCTTATCCAGCTCATACTCTTCAAGCCTTGTCATGTCATTCCCGTCCAAGATAACCTGGCCCATGTCAGGTTTTATGAGCCCTATGATATGTTTTAAAAGAACGCTTTTCCCGCAGCCTGAACGGCCTATGATAACAATGACCTCGCCTGAATTTATAATAAGGTTCAGATTATCCAAAACTTTTGAACTTGTGAATGATTTCGAAAGATTAATGATTTCTATCATATTCTTTATTGGCCCCTGCTAAAATAATTCTTTCTGCGACTCCTTTTTATACACTATCTTTAAATGATCGTACGCCAGCTTCGTGACTTCCCTGCCTCTCGGCGTGCGTTTCAAGAAACCTATCTTCAATAAAAACGGCTCCACCACGTCAACGATTGTATCGCTTTCTTCATTTAGAGTGGCTGCAAGCGATTCTATGCCCACAGGTCCGCCGTCATAAAAATCAATTATCGCCTTGATAACTTTTCTGTCTATATCATCCAGGCCGGCTGAATCTATCCTGTGCGACGCAAGGCCGCTGACAGCGGCCTCTTTGTCTATTTTCTTATTACCTTTCACCTCGCTGTAATCCCTGACTCTTCTAAGGAGCCTGTTAGCTACGCGGGGCGTTCCGCGTGAACGGCCCGCAATCTCAACAGCCGCATCCTCGTTGAGAGATATATTTAAAAGCTCTGCGGAACGCTTTATTATCTTAACAAGGTCGTCTCTCTCATAAAAATCCAGATGATAGAACATGCCGAATCTGCTTCTTAAAGGCGCGCTTAATAATCCGGCGCGGGTCGTGGCGCCTATAAGCGTAAATCTTTTTAAGTTGAATTTTATGGTCTTTGCGTAAGGCCCTTTGTCTATCAGAAAATCTATCTGGTAATTTTCCATCGCGGGGTATATGAATTCCTCCACTACCTTTGAAAGCCTGTGAATCTCGTCTATAAAAAGTATGTCGCCTTCCCCCAGATTAGTAAGTATACCGACCAGATCTCCCGCCCTTTCTATGGCCGGGCCTGATGTAGCGGTAATCTTGGAACCCATCTCATGGCCTATTATATGAGCAAGGGTTGTCTTACCCAGCCCAGGAGGCCCTGAAAGCAGGATATGCTCAAGGCTTTCTTTTCTTTTCTTCGCAGCTTTCATAGCGATATTTATATTTTCAATTACGTGCTTTTGGCCTACGAAATTTTTCAAACTCTCCGGCCTTAGAGAAATATTGAATACAGTCTCTTCCTCAGCCTCCTCGCCTATAATCAACTGCTCCCTGTCGTCTTTAGGTTTAATATCCATAAACACCTGCTCCGTAAAGTTACAAGATGTTATTTCTTTATCTTCTGTTTATACACTTCGTTTAAAAGTTCTTCCGCTGTTTTTATTTCCGGGTTGCGTTTTAATGCCTCGTCCAGCATGTTATTGGCCTCAAATTTTTTATACTCAAGCTGCAATAAAACGCCCATCGCTTCGTCTTTTATACCAAGCTTGCCTGCGAAAGCCCCTGTTCCGGTATCCTGTAGAAGCCCGAATTTTCCAACCTTACCCTGAAGTTTCGCGATAATCTCTCTCGCCCTCTGTTCTCCTATACCGGGCAAAGATTTTAAAAAAGGTATGTCTGACATATCGATGGCCCGGGCAATCATGGATATCGGCATCTTCAATGCCCTTACCGCGGCCTTGGGCCCGATACCTGAAACCGTTATAAACTTTTCAAAAAATTCTTTTTCTATTTCATTCAAAAAACCTATCAGAACCTGGAACCCCTTGGACGGTTCCACCTGAAGATAGTGGTACGTAATAAGAGAGATAGACCCATCCGGTTGTATATTATTTTCAAGACACTGCATTACGGCGCCCGGGATAAGCACTTCGTAACATATGCCGTTTATATCCAGCACTACCGAGTATTCTTTTTTTTCTACTATTTTACCTGAAACCCTGCAGATCATTTCTATGCCCCCATATGTTGGCATGCGTAATCGCGAGAGCCAAAGCGTCCGTAATGTCAAACGGTTCAGGCGGGTTCTTCAGCCCCAATAAACTTGCAACAGTTCTCTGCATTTGTTCCTTTGAAGCCCTGCCGCGTCCGGTAATTGCCTTTTTTATCTTTGTAGTAGGGTAATTTACAAGCGCGACATTCCGATGCTCAACCGCGAGGCATATCGCGCCCCGGCCGTGGGCCATTAATATAGACGTCTTCGGATGTTTGTAATGAGAATATAGCTCTTCCAGGACAACTGCTTCGGGCATTGTATCTTTTATTAAATCCGTGACTTTTTTATAAATACCTGCCAGCCTTTTTTCCATTTTATCTTTCGCGTTAGACCTTATAACGCCCGCTTCTATCAATCTGACATTATTCCCATCGGCCTCTATGAGGCCGTAACCCGTAATCCCAAGACCCGGATCTATTCCTAATATTCTCATTTTACGGAAATATGAAATAAAATAACGCGGTGAAAAGACAGTCAGCCGCGATTATTAAAATAAATGAAATAACAACGGACCTTGTAGTGGCCTTACCCACGCCTTCGGCCCCGCCTTCCGTAATAAAACCTTCATAGCACGAAATTACGCATATAATCACGGCGAATATAAACGATTTGAAAAGCCCTGTGAATAAATCCTTGAACGCGAGTGTATCAAATGTCATTTTCCAGTATATGGTAGCCCCTATCAAAAGTTTATACACCCCTATGAGATAACCGCCTATTATGCCTATAAAATCAGCGTAAACCGTAAGTATGGGCAGCATGATACATAGCGCCAGAAACCTGGGCACGACAAGATATTTTACGGGATTTGCGGCAAGGGTCCTTAAGGCGTCTATCTGCTCGCTCACTTTCATTGTCCCGAGCTCCGCGGTGATGCCGGCCCCTACCCTGCCCGCGATAACAAGGGCTGTTAAGACCGGCCCGAGTTCCCGCAGCATAGAAAGCGCCACAAGGCTTGATATGTACATCTGAGCGTTCATTTTAGTCAATTGATACGCGCTCTGAAGCGCCAGCACCATTCCGGTAAATAACGCAACCATGGAAACTATAGGAAAACTCATGACACCTATCTTGTGCATCTGAATAATCCATTCTTTTCTTCTGAAAGGCAGGACAAATACCTGAAATACTGTAGTGACCATCAGATTAAAAGTGCCGCCTATGTAAATAAAAAAACGCAGCGCCTTTGCCCCAATATCTTTTATCCACTCCCGCATAAATACCTCTTTATTTAAACACAAGCCTTCCGTTTTCCGCGACTGCCTTTATAGGTTTCCCTTTTTGAAAGCGTTTTAAAATAATATCTTCTGCCAGGGGGTCTTCCAAAAACCTTTGTATGGTGCGTTTTAAAGACCTCGCGCCGAAAACAGTGTCAAAACCTTTTTCTATCAAAAAGTCTTTTGCCGATTGATCAAGATTTATATCTATAGCCTGTTCCTTCAGCCTCTTTTTCACCTCTTCCATTTCTATTTCTATAATCTTATAAAGGTCCTCTTTTGTAAGCGGGTGAAACACTATCGTATCGTCAATCCTGTTTAAAAATTCAGGCTTAAAAGTTTTCTTAACCTGCTCCAGAAGCCTTTCTTTCATATCCTTGTAAGTAACTTCCTTGCTTTCTGATTTAAAACCGAGGGAACCCTGTTTTCTGAATATATCAGCTCCGACATTGGATGTCATGATAAGCACAGTATTTCTGAAATCCACTTTTCTGCCGAAACTATCTGTAAGCCGTCCGTCTTCAAGGACCTGAAGCAGTATATTGAATACATCGGGATGAGCCTTTTCTATCTCATCCAGGAGCACTACTGAATACGGCCTGCGCCTTACTTTTTCCGTAAGCTGGCCGCCTTCTTCATAACCCACGTATCCGGGAGGAGCTCCTACCAGCCTCGATACATTAAATTTCTCCATGTATTCAGACATGTCAAGCTGTATGAGCGCGTTTTCATCGCCAAACATGAATTCCGCCAGTACCCTGCCCAGATGAGTTTTGCCTACGCCCGTGGGCCCGAGAAATATAAAAGAGCCTATCGGCCGCTTCGGATCCTTTATGCCTGCGCGCGAACGCCTTACCGCATGGGTAATGGCGTTTATCGCCTCATCCTGGCCTATAATCCTATTGTGCAGCTCGTCTTCCATTTTCATGAGCCTTTCGGATTCCTTTTCTTCAATCCTAAAAATAGGGATGCCTGTCCATTTTGAGACTATGTTAGCGATCATCTCCTCATCAACCTTTGGCCTTGACTCCATCCTGGTTTTTTTCCATTCCTCGCGTATCTTATCCAGCCCGGCGCGGGCCTTTTTTTCCTCGTCTCTGAGATTAGCGGCCTTTTCAAAATCCTGATTTTTTATCGCGGAATCTTTTTCCTTATGGATATTCTCTATCTCGCTCTCCATGTCCTTTATTTCCTGCGGCGCAGTCATGACAGAAAGCCTGGCCTTTGCGCCTGCCTCATCTATAAGGTCTATCGCCTTGTCAGGCAAAAATCTTCCTGTAATATATCTATCTGAAAATTTGGCTGCCGCTTCTATGGCTGAATCCGTAATCTCCACTTTATGATGAGCTTCATATCTATCTCTCAGGCCTTTTAATATTTCTACTGTTTCTTTGACGCTGGGCGGTTCTACCATGATTATCTGGAAGCGCCTTTCGAGCGCAGCGTCTTTTTCTATGTGTTTCCTGTATTCGTCCAGGGTAGTGGCTCCTATGCATTGTATCTCGCCTCTTGAAAGCGCGGGCTTCAGTATATTTGAAGCGTCTATCGCGCCCTCCGCGCCTCCGGCCCCCACCAGCGTATGCAGTTCATCAATAAAAATTATTACGTTTTCAGACCTCTTGATCTCATCCATGACCGCTTTTATTCTCTCTTCGAATTGGCCTCTGTATTTTGTCCCGGCCACTATAAGCGCAAGATCCAGGATTATTACCCTTTTGTCTTTCAATATCTCAGGCACGTCTCCTTTTATTATCTTCTGCGCAAGGCCTTCCACTATCGCGGTTTTTCCGACCCCTGCCTCGCCTAAAAGCACGGGGTTATTTTTTGTGCGCCTCGAAAGTATCTGGATGACTCTTTCTATCTCATTTTCTCTTCCTATTACCGGATCTAATTTATTGT
>PEUD01000047.1:0-24240 GCA_002780805.1 Candidatus Omnitrophica bacterium CG02_land_8_20_14_3_00__42_8
TTTAATTTCTCCATACGCGCTTAGCAAGTTAGCAGGAGAGTATTACTGCAGGATTTTCAGCTTAATGTTTGGCATAGAGGCAGTGAGTTTGCGTTATTTTAATGTGTTTGGCCCGCGCCAAAGCCTGGAAAACGAATACGCGGTTGTTATACCGAAATTTATAACATGCATTTTAAAAGATGAACAGCCGCCAATTCATGGAGACGGCAAACAAACAAGGGATTTTACTTATGTTGAGAATGTGGTGCAGGCCAACTTGAAGGCTGTTACAGCTAAAGGCGCGGTAGCTGAAGTTTTTAATGTGGCATGCGGCAAGGCCTATTCAGTTCTGGATATAGTAACTTATGTTAATAAGATTTTAAAAAAATCAATAAAACCGAAATTAGGGCCAATAAGGCCGGGTGATGTTAAAGATACATTAGCGGATATATCCAAAGCGAAGCGTATTCTTGGGTTTGACCCGAAAATTGGTTTTGAAGAGGGGCTTCAGAAAACTGTGGATTACTTCAGAAAAACGGCAGTATGTTAAAAACGGATATCAGGTTATCAGGAGATCAGTGTGCAGGATATCAGGGGATCAGGTTATCAGGAAAAACATTTGACCTGATATCATGGTATCCTGATAACCTACTTCCTGATATCCTGATGTCCTGATAACCGCAGTTAACACATTAACAAGGATTACTTAATAATGCGTATACTTATTACAGGTGGAGCTGGGTTTATTGGATCGCATTTGTGCGAACGTTTCTTAAAAGACGGCCATAAGGTTATATGTATGGACAATTTTATAACCGGCAAAAAAGAGAACATAAAGCATCTTATGCAAAATAAAAATTTTGAATTTGTAAAACATAATGTAAGTACTTATATAGAAATAAAAGGCAGCCTTGATTATATATTGCATTTTGCCTCGCCTGCCAGCCCTATAGATTATTTAATTTACCCCATACAAACGTTAAAAGTAGGTTCTCTAGGTACGCATAATGCTTTAGGTGTAGCCAAGGCAAAAAAAGCCAGGTTTTTTATAGCTTCAACCAGTGAAATATACGGAGATCCCTTGATTCATCCTCAGCCGGAGAGTTATTGGGGCAATGTTAATTGTATAGGCCCGCGCGGGGTTTATGATGAGGCGAAGCGTTTTTCAGAGGCCATGACCATGGCGTATCATCGTACGCATAAGATTGATACCAGGATAATAAGGATTTTTAATAGTATACTTAGTGATCAAACTGTAATTGTATTTAATGGGAAAAAACTTTATTTAGAAGAGATAGGGAAATTTGTGGACAGATTTAACAAAACTAATAGCAGCGCAAAAATTTTAGTTCCATCTTTTGATCCTAAAACTCTCAAAATAACACTAAAAGAAGTTGATAATATTATAAAGCATCAATATGAAGGCGATGCATATGAACTTGTTTTGGCATATGGTAGAAAAGTAAAAGTCACCGGGGATCACAGCGTTTTTAAGCAGGATAAAAATAGAAAACCCATTGCAGTACCTGTCAGAAATTTAAAGAAAGGTGATTATATTGCCATTCCTGCTAAACTACCGATTATAAATAAAGATATTAAATATATAGATATTTGCCAAGAGATAATAAAGAAATGTCCTGAGAATGAATTGTGGGATTACGCTGTACATTCTAAAAAATTGAAATCATTAATTAATAAAAGACAAAATAGTGTTCTCGAATTGCTTCGTAAAAGTAAACGTTATAATGCTAAAAGATATAACAATAATCTTTTTTGTGCTTTCAATAAGTATAGACGCGGTTCCTTTTTGCCTTTGTACGTTATTTATAAATTAGGCATCAACGTCCCCAATGATACAAGAGTTCGTATTTTTTCGATGGGTACTCATATATTCATACAAAATAAAATAAAAATTACAAATGATATACTTTGGCTTTTAGGTTTTTATATTGCCGAAGGGTGTGCCCATTACAAACTTGGGAAAAGTTATTTTATTACTTTTTCTTCTGATGATTATTTATTAAAAAGAGCCAAGATGATTTTAGAAGATGTATTTGGAGTTCATGTAATTTATAAAATGGCCGAAAAAAATAAAAGGTCTCCCGCTATTTTTAGCCATTCAAAAGTATTATATTTTGTTTTTGATAAAATATTAAATATAATAAGAAGTTCCTCCAGGGAAACGCAGATACCCTCGTGGATATTACAGTTGCCACTGGCAAGACTTAAATATGTATTAGAAGGTTTTAAAGATGGCGATGGTACGCATAGCGGTAAAAAGCTAAATCGGGAATTGTGTTTTGATACAACAAGTAAAAAATTAGCATTGCAACTTAATATGGCCTTATTGCGTTTTGGAATAGTTGCTTCTGTAGGTAAATATACAACAACGTTTAAGAAAAAATATGGCAAAAGAAAATTCCCATTCTATAGACTAACAGTATGTGAATTATCTAATTTTAATATTTTGGAGTGGGATAAAGGAGTAAAACAGACGCTTGTTGCTAAAAGAAATGGAGATCTTGTTTGGGCATGGATTAAAAGAATAAAAAAGTGCAAGCCTTCACTGTATGTATATGATTTTTCTGTCCCAGGCACTGAAAACTTTGTCGCGGGAAATGGAGTATTTTGTCATAATACTTATGGTCCAAAAATGCGTGAACATGATGGCCGTGCTATACCCGAATTTATAAGTCAAGCTTTGAATAATAAACCAATCACTGTTTTTGGTAAGGGAAGCCAAACCCGCAGTTTTTGTTATATCTCTGATATGGTTGAGGGTATTTGCAGGCTAATGAATTCTTCAGTGAATGACCCGGTTAATATTGGCAACCCTGGGGAATATACAATACTTCAGCTTGCTAAAGAAATAATAAGGCTTACAGGTTCTAAGAGTAAAATAGTTTTTAAACCTTTGCCAGTAGATGATCCTAAAGTACGACAGCCGGATATAACTAAAGCCAAAAAGTTGTTTAAATGGCAGCCAAAAGTTGAATTAGAGGAAGGATTGATAAGGACTATAAAATGGTTCAAAAAACAGCGAATATAACGCGTCATTGCGAGGAGCCCCGAAGGGGCGACGAAGCAAACTCCTTGCTTGCGAGGAGATTGCTTCGGGCACTTCGTGCCCTCGCAATGACGGTGTTTGTGCTTGGTATCAGCGTATGTCCTGCGTTTGCCGAGTCATCTGTTAATATCCCTGTGCATCATTGGGCTTATGACGCATTGGATACATTGGCTATTAACGGGCTTGCAGACAGTTGCGGTTTGACTACCAAACCTATAACCAGGATGGATGCTGCCAGGATGATAGAAACAGCGATTTACCGCATACAGGATAAAAAGGTAGAATTTTCTCCATTTAATGAAAACAGAATAAGCCGGTTAGAGGATATGCTGGATAAATTGATTAAAGAGTTTCGTCCGGAATTATTAGAATTGGGCGTTACAAGCGCAGCAGAAAATGACGCGCCTGCTAAAAACCTGCGCTTTAAACTGGCGGACCCGATTTATACGCAGAGTATTTACGCTAACGTTAAAAAAACAGGCGATATGTTATATGAAAATCAGCGCGGCCTGCATTTAAAAGACGGGCTTAATTATAAGATGAGGATTGCCGGATGGGTAGAATATGATAATTTCTTAGCGATAGCGCTTGAGCCTGCCATTAAGTTTGCCAAAGACACAAAGGATTTTTACATAGAGACCGGTTATGTAAAATTGTCATATTGGAATATAGAAATTGAAGCCGGGCGTGATACTTTATGGTGGGGGCCGGGATATCACGGTTCGATGCTTTTGTCTGACAATACATATCCTTTGGATCTAGTAAAGATTAAAAGCGCGCATCCATTTATGCTGCCCTGGGAAAAACTCGGGAAATGGAATGTTGATTTTTTTGTGGCGCAGCTTGACAAGAAAAGGGATTACCCGCGCGCAAATCTTGGCGGGTTGAGGCTGGAGTGCGCTCCGTACGACAGGCTTACTTTGGGATTTTCTCGCACCGCGATATTCGGCGGCGAGGGCAGGCCCCACCTTGGGGTTAAGAATTATTGGGATATCTTCTGGGCCAGAGGCGAACTCAGCCAGGATGTAAGCAAAAACGCCTCAAACCAGCTTTCATCGGTTGATTTTAAATTAAACATATTTGACAATCTTCAGTTTTATGGAGAATGGGCAGGCGAGGATAAATTTGCGCCATGGGAAAATGAATCCCCTGGTTTTCTTGCAGGCCTTTTTGTTTCCGACCTGTTTAATATGCGCAGCCTGGATTACAGGATGGAATACGCGCGTAACGACGCAGCCTGGTATACCCACGGTATATATACCACAGGCTACAAATATAAGGGCAACATCATAGGCCATCATATGGGCGGCGACGCGCAGGATCTGTTTATGCGTATTTCAAGGAATTTTTCAGAAAATCAGGACTATTTTGAAAGTTTTACGCTGGGCGGTGAGTTTGATTATGAACAGCACGGCCGTACTCTTGCATACCCCGAAGATAAATACGAGGTAGCCATAGACGGCATTTTTTACCTGTCGGGTTCAAAATCAGCCAGGCTGATGCTTAAAAGGCAGGAATACAGAAATTTTGAAAATGTATCAGGAACCAAGGCATATAATAATATATTTGAAGCCGAGGCAAACATAAAATTCTAAAAAGCGGAGGCGCTTATGACCAGACGAATATTAGCACTAATAATTATTTTTGCGTTTACAGTTAATTCAGCTCTTCCTGCTTTTGCTCAAAATTCTGTAGAGTTAGAGCAGATGGTCAGGACAAAAATGAAAGATATGTCCAAGCAGGACAGGGTAAAAGACGGTGCAGACGAGCAGGATGTCCCTGAGGATTCTTGGCACACCTTTATCTGCCCTGTATGCGAAAAGGAATTTCAGGTGCCGGATACTGATGTTACGGATGAAATGCGTAAAGGCACCGAAGAAGTGATATGTCCTTATGACGGCACGGCGTTTATTCCGCGCGAAATCGCGATGAGAAATGCCCTGAAGCAGGAGCCGGAATATGTCAATATCGTTTCTCCGTATGAAAAAAGGGAATTTAAGGCAAGAATGGATATGGACAGTATAGCGTCCGGAGCTGTTATAACAGATCCCTATACCGGCAAAAAATTCAGGTATATAAAGCAGACCATAAAGCCCGAAGATGAATGGAAGGTATTGATAAGCCCGAATGACGGGAGAAAATTCAGGATAAGGGTTTTTAACAAGGATAATTATTCAAAAGAAGACGTTTCTTCTCCTTATGACGGCGACAGGTTTAATCCGGATTGGCAGTATATGTCTGAAAAAGACATGTCATCTGACATCGAAAAAATGTTTTCCAGGGAAATACCCATAGCCGTATCAAAGGCGATAAAGCAATTTGGTTATGACCTGTTTCCTGAAAAGCCGCAGATAAGGAGAATCGGAGAAAAAGAAGAAGAAAAAGAAGAATCTGATGAAACAGGAAAAGACGATAAAACCCAGGCAAGGTTCGGTATGCTGCAGAATAAATTATTAGGCGAAAGCCCAAGATCCCAGTTTGACGAAGGCATGTACACCGAGTTATCGACAATACCCGTAAGCGATGATTATGTTTTGGGGCCAGGGGATAAACTAATAATAAATCTGTGGGGCAATATCCAGCAAAAGCTGGAATTGGATATTGACGGCGAGGGAAAGGTTATACTGCCACAGGTAGGGCCTTTATCTTTGTGGGGCGTCAAGTTTTCCGAGGCCAAGAAACTAATAGAAGAAAACCTCGGCAAATTCTATACCAATTTTCAGATTAATGTGAGCATGGGAAAATTGCGCTCGATAAAAGTATTTATTTTGGGTGAGGCAAAGAAACCGGGCGCTTATATGGTCAGTTCTTTAGCCACGGTTTTTGATTTGCTGTATCAGGTTTCAGGCCCGAGCAAGATAGGTACATTGAGAAGGATAAAATTGACAAGGGCAAATAAGACAGAAGAGGCGATAGATTTTTACGACTATTTGCTGAAAGGCGACAAGTCCCAGGATTTTAAGCTTGATTCAGGGGACAGTATTTTTGTGGCGCCGATAGGTTCTGTTGTCGGCATTGCCGGAAATGTAAAGCGGCCTGCCATATACGAGCTTAAAGGCAATAATATATCAATGAACGAACTCCTTGAGACAGCAGGCGGCATTTCAGCGGTAGGGTATCTGCAGAGGATTCAGGTCGAAAGGATAAAGGATCATGAACGTAAGATTGTTTTTGATCTGGATTTTGAGAATGCGCAGGCCCTTAAAAATACATCTTCAAACATAATGCTGCAGGACGGAGATCTTGTCATGATCTCGGCAGTTGCCCCGGTAAGGCATAATTATGTCAGCATAGCCGGAAATGTGCAAAGGCAGGGAGATTATGAATTGAAACCGGGAATGAAAATAAAGGATCTTATAGACGAAGCAGAGGGCGTTACGCAAGGGGCATATCTTGATCGCGCGGAGCTTTCGCGTTTCCGTGACGACAAAACAAGAGAAATAATACCCATCAACCTGGGAAGGCTTTTGAGCAAGGATGAAACAGAAAATATAGAGCTGAAGGAGTGGGACAGGCTTTATATATTCACAAAGTCAGAGGTCATCCCGACGTTTTTTGTAAGGATAGAAGGCGCTGTTTACAGGCCCGGGGAATATGAGCTTACGGATAACATGCGTATAAGCGATTTGATATTCAGGGCGAGCGGTTTAAAGAAAACCGCCACACTAAGAAACGCCGAACTGTACCGCAGGGTCATAGGCAAAGAGCCGCAGGTTATAACCGTTGATTTGGCGAGTATTTTTGACCCGCGCACAAAGGAATCAGACCTCTATCTGCAGGAAGGCGATCAGATCTTCATACGCGAGGAAACAAAATGGCTCGGCACAAGAGAGATAGATATTTCAGGGCAGGTGGTTTTCCCTGGCAAATATATGGCTGCCCCGGGCGAACGTTTAAGCGCCGTAATTAAACGCGCCGGGGGTTTTACGGATAAGGCGTTTTTACCGGGGGTGATATTTATCAGGCGTTCTGTAGAAAAATATCAGCGCCAGATGATAAAGAAATTTGTCGATTCAGAGCAGGAGGCCATACTTAAAGAAGAATCGTCCTTGGCCATAAATCTGTCGGATTCCCTGTCTACCGCAAGAAGAGAGATGATAAAGTACAGGCAAAAACAACTGCAGGCAATGGAATCGGCTGATCTTATCGGCAGGGTTGTTATCAAAGTAGACACGCTTGATAAATTTGAAGGCAGCGCCAATGATGTTGAGCTGGAGGACGGGGATTCCATAGCAATACCTTTAGTGCCTTCATCTGTACAGGTGATAGGCAATGTCTACGCGCCGAATGCAGTCACATTTATAGAAGGCAAGGGGATAGATTATTATATTAATAAGGCCGGCGGGTTTACCAAAAATGTGGATAAAAAAGGCATTTTCATAATTAAGCCCAGCGGCGAAGCGATTGGTAAATTTACACAGGCCATGAAAATAGAACGGGGCGATACCATAATAGTGCCGGAGATATTTAAATATAAGACTCCCACAGGGCTTATATTTAAAGACGCGTTTTCCTTTACATCTCAAGTGTTGGTTACTGTTTTAGCTGTGGCGGCGGTAAGATAACGATGGGTGAAGCTGTGCTTAAAAACTGCCGTTTTTGCGAATCCGGTAAAATACGTCGTGTCTTTAAAAGAGAAGATATCTATATTTTTAGATGCCTTGACTGCGGCACTGTATTTTTAGGGAATGATCTTAATGAAGAAGCCATAAAAGCCCTTTACGAATATTACGGCCACAGCACATATTCAGATGAGATCTCGCCAATAACAAAATTACGTTACGAAGAGATACTGGATGATTTTGAAAAATACAGGAAAAACAACCGTATTATTGACATCGGGTGCGGGGCAGGAGATTTTATGCTGTCCGCCGCTAACAGGGGCTGGCAGGCAGACGGGACAGAGATTGCAGAAGAAGCGATAAAACTTGCCGCGTCAAAAGGGCTTGAAGTCATCGAAGGGGACGCGGCATTTCTGGAATTGGACAAAGATAGATATGACATTGCCACTTTGTCCGGGGTTATGGAGCATGTTTCAGACCCGGAAGCGATTGTGAGCAAAATAGAGCATATAGTCAGGCCGGGCGGTATTATTTATATAACAACTCCTAATTACAACGACATCACCAGGATAATTCTGGGCAAGAGATGGGGGGTGTTTCATAAAGAGCACCTTTTTTATTTTACAGCCGGAAATTTGGCGTCGCTTTTGAAAAAGCATAATTTTAAGATAAAAAAAGCGAGGACCGAGAGTTTGATGTTAAGGGAGATTTTAAGGATTTTTAAAAAAGGCAGGCCTTTGGATGATGCCGGTATTTGCCAAAGGCAGGAGGAAGCCAGGGGCCTTATAGAAAAAAGCGTTGTTTTTTCCGCGCTAAAAGGCGTTATTAATTTTATTTTAAACATATTTAGAGTCGGAGGCACCATTTATATTACGGCAGAAAAGGTATAATACCGAAAGGAGATATTATGAATTACGATTTTAATCTTTTATACTATATAAATATTTATAAAAAAATCTGGAAAGCTATTATTATGGTTATGATAGTTTCCGCTGTTCTCACATTTGTTTTTGTATCTGTGCAGCCTGTCAGCTATGTATCCACAGTCACACTTCTTTCAACAGAAATAACGCAGCCCCAGCAATTTACGGAAGGGATAGGAAAATTTTTAGGGATTTCAGGGTTTGCGGCAAATTCCTCCAGTGATATCGTTATAACTCTTTTAAATTCCCGGCGCATGTCTGCGGATATAAGAAGAGAATTCAACCTGGATAAAAAACCAGGTTTCAGGCATAAATTAGAAACCACAAAGATGCAGAACGGAATTTATGTAAATGTTAACGGCACAGATCCGTTACTTACGGAAAAAATCGCAAATTTCGCAGTTGTCAATCTCGATAAAATTAACACAGAACTTAGCCTTACGCCTAATAAGCCCATGATAAAAATTTTAGACCCTGCTGTTTACGGAGCAAAAGAATCGAAGCAGATCCCAAGAAAAATGCTTATAGCCTGTATCATGTCATTTTTAATAATAAGTTTATACGCATTTTTCTCCGATTACCTGAAAAAACTAAAATCTCAATAATACTGGGCGCGATATGAAAAGTATAATCAAAAATTTTTTATTTCTGATTACCTCTCAGGGCATTTACAAGATATTTTCATTTATTACGTTTCTTTTATTGGCGCGCTGCCTGGGCGTTAGCCAATTCGGTTTATTATCGTACGCCATATCTTTTGTGTATATTTTTGATTTTCTGACTGATTTTGGGATCAGCGTGATTATGGTGCGCGATGTTTCAGGAGAAATCGATAAAAAGTTAAAAAAGTATTTTAACAATATTGTTTCATTAAAGATTGTTCTATCCCTGGTTGTGTATTGTTTTATAATTTTGGTTTCGTTCATGTTTCATGAAGAGAACCAGATGGTGAATATGATATTGATATTATCTTCAGCCTTGATTTTGGATTCTTTTTCCAGCACATTCAGGGCTGTGTTTAATATTTTTGAAAAAATGTCCGTGTCCGCCTTATCTATGGCGCTGGAAGGGCTTATTAAATTTTCTTTAGTGGTTATTTTCATAGATTATTTTAAAAACAATTTGATTGTTGCGGCACAGATATTTTTATTGGCAAGTTTTGTTACGTTTTTTTTCAATATTTTCCTGTTGCGCAGAAAGTTTATAAAATTCAGGGTTGCCTTTGACCGCGCTCTTTGGTGGAAGCTGCTTAAGGTCAGTGCGCCGATAGCTTTTTTAGCGCTTTTTCAGACTGTAAATTTCAGGATCAGCGTAGTGATGCTGTCAAAGATGACAGACAGCGTTGCGACTGGAATTTTTGCCGCCGGACAGCGTATCATAGAGCCTATATTAGTGATTCCATTTACGTTTACCACAGCCATGCTGCCTACAATTTCGCGTTTTGTCAAGACATCCGCAAGTAATTTTTCAAATTCATTTAACCGTTCGGTCATTTTTCTGTTTCTTATCAGCCTGCCGTTTGTGTTTTTGCTGTTTTTTGCTTCAAAGCCGTTAATAGTATTTCTTTTGGGGGAAGAATTTGCCCAGTCCGGGAATGTTGTGAAAATATTGGCTGTATTATTGATGCCGTTTTTTATAAGGCCGGTTTTGGAATATTTTGCTTTTACGTTAAGGAAATATAAAATAATTTATTTCACCGGTATCGCAGGCACAGGTCTAAATATTTTTTTAAACGCATTATTTATCCAGAAACTCGGTTATAGCGGAGCCTGTTTGTCTATGCTGATCGCCGAATCTTTTATAGCTATAGTGTTATTAATAGGCGTGAAGAGATTAGTCAGCCAGGGTCGTGCAATCATATGAAAATAACCAAAGGCAGCCTGGATACTTTAATATTTTTTTGCACCTCCAGGTGCAACGGAAAGTGCCTGACTTGTTTTTATCAACCCAATCTCAATAAAGGCGCGGATATTTCCCTGGAGCAGATAGAGAGTATTTCCAAAGGCTTGCCTTCTTTCAGGCGGCTGATGATTTCAGGCGGCGAGCCTTTTTTGAGAAAAGATTTAGACAGGGTTGTTAAGATTTTTGTTAATAATAACGGAGTCAGCAATATTTCAATACCGACCAACGGCCTTTTAGCGGAAGACACGCTTGCATGCGTTGAAAAGATAGCCTCTGATAATTCCGGGGCGGTAATAAACATAGCGTGCTCAATAGACGGCTTTAAAACTACGCACGATAAAATAAGGGGCATAGACGGGGTTTTTGATAAAGCAGAGGACACTTTTAACAGGTTATTGAAGATCAGGGCCAGGCATAAAAACCTGCGGATTAATATAGCCACAACTATCTGCGCCATAAATATTGGCGAACTGAAAGAATTAGGCGAACATTTTTTTAATACGTTTGACGCGGATTTTCATTATTTTGAGTTGATTAGAGGCGATGTCCCCAAGGAATTAACAGCGCTGGGTTGCAATGAGCTGGAAGCATTTGATGATTATGCCGTTAAATTATCGCTGCGCTACAGGAGGAGAAGCCAGGCTCATTCGGCGCCGCTTGCTTACATAAAATCACTGCTTAATTCCAGGATAGAAAACAGCCTGCTTAAAATACAGAGAGAATCGTTTTTTAAGCGCAAAAAATGGCCGATTGCCTGCGAGGCCGGAAAGAAAATTCTTGTGATGCAGAGTAACGGGTTTTTAAGCGCGTGCGAATTAAAGCCGCAAAATCAGGACGCCCGCAAAAATTGCTCCGAAGGGTGCACGCACGGATGCTTTTTGGCAGAATCCGCTTATAGCAGCAGGAAAAACCTGGTTAAAATAGCTTTGAGTGATTTTTTTAAATTATGACAAAGCCGTGCTTATCCATAGTTTTGCCCACTTATAACCACGCGTCCGGGCTTTGCGGATGCCTGGATGATATCCTGGCTCAGACTTTTTGCGATTATGAGATTATAGCGGCAGATGACGGCTCTACAGATAATACGCGGGAAACGATAACAGATTTTATAAAAACAAGAAATACCGGCGATAAAATCATATACCTTTATCAGGAGCATAAAGGTGTTTCAGAGGCCAGGAATCTGGGAATTATGAATTCCAGGGCAGATTATATTGCATTTATTGATGATGACGACAGATGGCAGAATAATAAACTGGAATTGCAGTTAAAGGCGATGACGCTTGATGCGGAAATGACGCTTTCTTTTACTGATTCATTCTTCATTTACCAGAACAGAGGCAGCAGCATATTGCAGTCAAAAATGATGTACATGGCCGGAGGGGATATCTTTGAGAAACTTCTGTATAAATGTTTTATTATCACCTCTTCGGTTATGGCTAAAAAATCCGCATTAATAGAGGCAGGGCTTTTTGACAAGTCTATACGTGTCGGCGAAGACTGGGATTTATGGCTTAGGATGGCTTATAAACACAGGGTAGGTTATATCAAAGAGCCGTTATTGCATTATCATCTGCATGATGATAATGCCCATAAAGATACTTCAGAAATGCTTGCCGGCCACCGCATGATTATAGAAAAGATATTTTATTCAGGCAAATTTAATGAATACAAAAGATTAAAAACCGCTTCAGAGCTTAATTTTTATCTGACCGCCGCTGAAGCTTATGTGAGAAAAAGATGTTATTCCCAGGCTTTAAAAAGCCTATTTTCGGCGCTTTTATTCATGAGGCCCGGATATTTTTGGGGTACGCGCCGTTTTTTTGGAGTATGCCTTAGATTTTTTATTCACTATGAGAAATACTGACACAGCAAGGCTGATAGCCATATGTTATCACAGAATAATAGAAGAAGGTGTTACGCCTTTTTTTAATTCTATGAATAACGGTTCGCCTGGCATATTCAAGCAGGAACTGGAGTTTATTTCAAGGTATGGAGAGGTTATATCCGCGGAAGGCCTGGCGGATGCTATAAAAAAAATGGATTTTGGCAAAGGGATAAAATTTCTGATAACCTTTGACGACGGATACAGTGATCTTTATCATAATGCATACCCGGTTTTAAGGCAGTTAAAACTGCCTGCCGCAGTATTTCTGACTGTTAACTGCGTGGAAGACAGGCATTTCAGCCTGTGGACTGATAAAATCGCTTTTATGATTGATAGTAGCGGCAAGGATCTGATAAAACTGCCTGGTTTGGGCGCGTTTCGCTTGCGCAGCCCGCGCGACAGGCAAAAGGCCAAGTCAGCAATTATAGAAAAAATGAAATCAAAACAACAGGACGAAAGCAAAGCCATCATGGAAGATTTAGCAGAGTGTCTTGAGGCGGACGGATCTCTTTTTCCGGCGGATTGCTATCTTGATTCAGTTCAAATAAAAGAAATGGCTAAAAACGGAATAAGTTTTGGAAGCCATACCTGCTCTCACCCTATCTTAACGAAAATTACTTTTGACGCGGCAGAAAGGGAGATTAGGGAATCAAAGAGAAAACTCGAAGCCCTGTTAGGCAGGCAGATCCATGGTTTTGCTTATCCGAACGGGACTAAAAAAGATTTTAATGAAAAGATAAAGGATATGGTGAAGCAGTCTGGGTATATGTATGCGTTTAGCATGGTCAGCGGAGATAATATTGCGCCTCCCGGGTTATTTGACCGTTACGCTTTGAAAAGAATAAATGCGGGAACGTCGTTTGACATTTTGAAAAATAACCTGAGAAAATTTCTGTAATATACATGGATATAGCGTTGAAAAAAATGAACGGTGTCTGCATGGTGACCGGGTCTTTTCTGCCGGAAATAACAGGCGCGGGCTTACAATGCAGCAGTTTGCTCGGGGCATTGCCTGAGAATAAAAGAGAATACCTGGTTATCACCACTTTAAGGGACAGTTCATTATCTCGTGAGGAAGAAAAGCCATGGGGCAACATTTACAGGGTTTACATTAATCCCGCAAGCGCTTTTTCAAAAATTGCATGTGTTTTTAAAATATTAAAGATTTTTTTGCGGATTAAAAATAGGATCGGCGTTATTCATCTTCATGGATTTTCAAGCAAGAGCATGGTTTTTGTAGCGCTGGCCAGGCTGTTCAAAAAGAAAATAGTTATTAAATTGACGTCGCTTGGCGATGATGATCCTTTGTCGGTTGAGAGGCGCAGGTTTGGCAGGATACAGTACGAATTTTATAAACGCGCCGATGTCTATATAAGCGTCAGTCCAGGCATTACAGCGGCTTTTAAGGCGTCCAGGCTGAAAAACAGGCCTTTACAGGAGATACCGAACGGCGTTGACACAAATAGGTTTTCGCCTGTTGGTTCCAAAGAAGAGAAGGACAGGTTGCGTTTTAAATTGCGGCTGCCGATTGATAAAAAAATTATCATTACCGTAGGTTTTTTTTCATTAGATAAGGGCATTGATTTGTTGTATGACTCCTGGAAAAAATTAATAAATGAATACAGAGCAGACCCTTACCTGTTAGTAGTGGGGGCGAAGAATTCGGATTATTTTGAAATATCGCACAGCCTGGTAAATTTCATTCAGGACGATATCAAAAAAAACAGCTTGGCAGATAGAATAGGCCTGATTGAAAAAGCGCAAAATATAGAAGATTATTTTCGCGCCTCGGATATTTTTATGATGTCCTCCAGAAGAGAGGGGTTATCAAACGCGCTTTTAGAAGCGATGTCCTGCGCTTTGCCCGTAGTCGTTAACCGTATAAGCGGCGTTACTGACCATTTTATCAGTCATGAAATCGACGGCTTGCTTTTTGAGCGCGACGATATAAAAACTTTGGCTGACAATCTTTTTTTCCTTTTACAAAATCCCCAGCGCGCAGCCAATTTAGGCGTAAACGCCAGGAAAAAGATTATGGAAAAGTTTTTGATTTCGGACGTCGCAAATACATACGATAAATTATATGAACAACTCATTTAAAAAAGGAGCGATAAAATGCTAAACGGCAAAACAATTCTGGTTACAGGTGGAACCGGTTCTTTTGGAAAAAAATTTACAGAGATAGTGTTATCAAAATATAAGCCTAAAAAACTTATCATCTTCAGCAGGGATGAGATGAAGCAGTATGAGATGAAGAGCGTTTTTATCGAGGAAAAATACGAAAGTATCAGGTACTTTATTGGCGATGTAAGGGATTCTGACAGGCTGCACAGGGCATTTAACGGCGTGGATATAGTTATTCACGCGGCAGCCCTGAAGATTGTGCCTACCGCTGAATACAATCCTTTTGAGGCAGTCAGGACAAATGTGTTCGGCGCGGAAAATATTATAAATGTTGCCATAGATAATAATGTTAAAAAGGTCCTGGCGCTTAGCACTGACAAGGCGGTAAATCCTGTAAATCTTTACGGGGCAACCAAGCTTTGCGCTGAAAAGATGTTTATCGCCGCAAACAATTATTCGTCTTTAAACGGCACTAAGTTCAGCGTTGTAAGATACGGCAATGTGTTTGGTTCGCGCGGCAGCGTAGTTCCGTTTTTTAAAGCCTGCGCGCAAAAAGGAACCGTCCCCATAACAGACAAGGATATGACACGTTTTTGGATAACGCTTGAGCAGGGCGTAGAATTTGTATTGAGCAGCCTTGAGATGATGAACGGCGGGGAGATTTTTGTCCCTAAAATACCCAGCATGAAGATTACAGACCTTGCAAATGCAATATGCCCTGGCTGCAAACATAAGATTATAGGGATAAGGCCCGGAGAGAAACTGCACGAGAGCCTGTTATCACCGGATGACGGGATTCACAGCTATGAATATAAAGACAGGTTTATTGTTTATCCTAAGGTCGTGGAAAACGGTGAAAAGAAAAAAGGTAAATATCTCGGCCTTGGGTTTAAAGGTTATACAAGCGATAATAATAAACAGTGGCTGACTGAAGACCGGTTAAAGAAAATGGTATGAAAAATATCCCTTACGGCAGGCAATCTGTTGACAAAAACGACATTAAGGAAGTTGTCAAGGTTTTAAAGAGCGATTGGATTGCTCAGGGGCCTATGGTCCAGAGATTTGAAGAATCGCTCGCAAAATATTGCAGCGCAAAATACGCTGTAGCTGTTTCTTCAGGTACTGCGGCTTTGCATTTAGCCTGTATTGCAGCCGGGTTGAATAAGGGCGACGAAGCGATAACATCCCCAATCACGTTTTTAGCAACATCCAACGCTGTCTTGTATACAGGCGCCAGGCCTGTATTTGCGGATATCGATTACGACACGGTAAACATAAATCCAGATCAGATAAGCAAAAAAATTACCGATAAGACAAAAGTTATATTGCCTGTTCATTTTGCAGGCCATCCATGTGATTTGGAAGAGATTCATAAGATTGCCCGAAAACACAACTTGATGATAATTGAAGACGCAGCTCATGCGCTTGGGGCAAAATATAGAGGCACAAAAATCGGCTCTTGTAAATATTCCGATATGACAATCTTGAGTTTTCATCCGGTCAAGGCCATAACTACAGGCGAGGGCGGGTCTATTTTGACAAACAAAAAGGAATTATACGAAAAATTACTTGCGTTGAGAAGCCACGGCATAGTAAAAAAGGATTTTGTCAATAACGCTGACGGCGAATGGTATCATGAAATGCAATTTTTAGGCTACAATTATAGAATGACTGATATCCAGGCCGCCCTGGGGTTATCACAGTTAAAAAAAATAGATGCCTTTATCCAAAAAAGAAGAAAAATAGCCGAAATTTATGACAGATTTTTCAAAGACAGCCCTTATTTTGATACCCCTGCGGAAAAAGATTATGCCTGTTCGGCATATCATTTGTACTGCCTGAGGTTTAAGGGCAAATATAAGAATAAAAAAAGGGAGATATTTTCATTATTGAGAAAAGCCGGATTAGGCGTTCAGGTTCATTATATACCGGTGTATAAGCAGCCGTTTTATCAGAGGCTTGGTTATTTAAATATGGAGTGCCCCAATGCGGAAAATTTTTACAGAGAGGCAGTGAGTATTCCCATATATCCCGGCTTAAAAGACCGCGATATTCATGAGGTAATAAGAGTTATAAACAAAATTTTATCCAAATGAAAGTTTTGATATTTACAGAAGGCGGCAATGGAATAGGGCTTGGCCATATAATGCGGTGTATGGCCATATGTGAGGCATTCAAGGAAAAAAACGTGATGCCCGAGTTTATTGTTAATGCTGATTCTTCAGTCAAAGATGCCTTAAAATTCAAGGGATATAAAATTATGAATTGGTTTAAAGGCCCTTGCGCAGAGAATCTTGCCCGGGGAGCGGATATAGCTATTATCGATTCATATTTGGCAAATCTGGATTTCTATAAACGTATTTCCAAAACAGCTAAATTGTGCGCGTACCTGGATGATAATAAAAGAATAGATTATCCCAAAGGGATTGTGATAAACGGAAGCCTCGCAGCAGGCAGGCTTTCTTATCCAAAAAGAAAAGGCGTTGTTTATCTGTTGGGCACCGAATACACCCCATTGAGAAAGGCATTTTGGGATATTCCGAAGAAAAGTATAAGAAAAAAAGCTCAGGATATAATGATAACATTCGGAGGAGATGATGCGCGCGGAATGACGCTCAAAGTTCTTAAAAGATTAGTTGATGATTTTCCTGGATTGCATAAGAAAGTAATAATAAGTTCAGGCTTTAAAAATGCAGACGTTATCAGCAATGGTAAATATAAAAACACATCTTTTAAATATAATCTGTCTGCGAGAAAAATGCTGAAGGCAATGCTTGATTCAGACATAGCGGTTTCTGCCGGAGGACAGACATTGTACGAACTTGCAAAGGTTGGTGTCCCTACCGTAGCTGTTGGGGTAGCTGATAATCAGTTGCATAATATTAAATATTGGGATAAAGCCGGTTTTGTAGAATATGCCGGCTGCGGCAGAGATGCAAGTGTATTGGATAAGATATCAAAAGGAGTAGAAAAATTTTTACCGTATAAACAAAGAGAATTAAGCAGCAAAAACGGAAACAGACTGATGAATTTTGTTGGCCCAAGAAATATATTTGATGAATTAATCAGCCAATTATAGGCAAGCATAATGGAAAATAAACGTACTCTAAAATTAGCTTTTATGGGGGGCAGGCAAGCAGGCCTTATCGGTGTTATTACTGCAATGGCTGCGGGGTGCGAGGTTTTAGCGGCCGTGGGCTATTCTAAGGAACTCGTGGTTATATTAAAATCTTTGGGGATTCCTGTTTATGACAGCATAGACGATAAAAGATTTATTAAATCGTTAACTAATGTCGATCTTCTTTTAAGTGTTCACGGGCGCCAGATAGTAAAACCGCAGCTTTTAAGGCTTCCCAGACTGGGTGCTGTGAATATTCACCCATATCTTTATAAATATAAGGGTTCAAATCCTGTCGGAAGGGCTTTAAAAGATAAAGAATTCAAGGCAAGCGTCGCCGCTCATGTTATGGAAGAGAAAATAGATTCGGGAGAAGTATTGGTGGAAGAGTTTGTGGATGTATCCGGAGCTGTTAGCGTCGATGAGATATACAATAAGCTCTACCCATGCTATAGCCTGGGTATTTTAAAAGCGCTGAGGTTAATTACTTATGCTCAAAAATTATAGTTCGAATTTGTTAACAAAAGAAGGCCGCTGTTTTATAGTGGCAGAGGTTTCTGCCAACCACGGTAAAAGTTTCAGCAGAGCGGCTGCGCTAGTCAAAAAGGCGAAGGAATGCGGGGCAGATGCCATAAAGTTTCAAACCTATACGCCTGATACACTGACTATAGATGTGGATAATAAGTATTTCAGGATTAAGCACCCCAAGTGGGGCGGCCAAACACTGTATGATTTGTATAAACAGGCATATACTCCGTGGAGCTGGTTTAAAAAATTAAAAGCCCTGGCTGATGATTTAGGCATTGTTTTTTTTTCCACAGCCTTTGATGAAAGCTCTGTGGATTTTTTGGAAAAGATCAACGTTCCTTTTCATAAAATTGCGTCATTCGAACTGGTGGATTTGCCTCTGATAAGATACGCGGCAGCCACTAAAAAACCCCTTATATTGTCCACAGGAATGGCTACTGTTTCAGAGATAAAAGAGGCAGTGGCAGCCGCAAGGCAGGGCGGCGCAAAGCAGGTGATTTTATTAAAATGCGTCAGCAGTTATCCTGCGAAGCCGGAGGATATGAACCTGAGAACAATACCCGATATGAAAAAGATGTTTAATTGCCCCGTAGGGCTTTCAGACCATACTATGGGCATAGCCATATCAGTAAGCGCCGTGCCTTTTGGCGTACAGATGATAGAAAAACATATTACTCTTTCAAGAAAAATAAAAACACCGGATAGTTTTTTCTCAATAGAGCCCGATGAACTGAAAGATCTGGTTTCCAATGTAAGAATTGCTGAAAAGGCTATGGGGGGCGTGCGTTATGGATTTACTGATGAAGAGAAGAAAGGGAGATTTTTTAGGCGCTCTTTATTTGCAGTAAAAGATATAGCAAAAGGCCAGAAATTTACCACGGAAAATATAAAATCAATAAGGCCGGCAGACGGGCTTAAACCAAAATATCTGGATGTTATTCTGGGCAAGAAGGCCAGGGGTAACATTAAAAAAGGCACTCCTTTAAAACTTAATATGGCTGCTTAATGGGGGTATTATGAAATCAGGCAAGACTCATCAGGTTAAAACATGGAATGGAGATTTCGGCAGGAAGTATACAAACAGAAATATATTTTTGCCAAAAGCCCTTGATAAATTTTATATAGATACGTGGGGTGTGTCACGTAGCCAAATGTTGAAAGATTTTTTAATACCTGTTAGAAAAAATATAGAAACAGTTCTTGAAGTCGGCTGTAACGTGGGAAATCAGCTGAATTGCCTTCAAAACCTCGGGTTTAAAGAGCTTTACGGCATTGATGTGCAGGCCTACGCGGTTGAAAAAGCCAAGAAAATTACAAAAGATATTAACATAATAAAAGGCTCTGCTTTTGATATCCCGTTTAAGAATAACTATTTTGATCTGGTTTTTACCGCAGGCGTCCTTATTCACGTGTCTCCCAATGACATAAACATGGCTTTGGATGAAATATACCGTTGCTCCAAAAGATATATATGCGGTTTCGAATATTTTGCAAAGGGCTATACAGAGATAAATTACCGCGGTAACAACAACCTTTTGTGGAAGACGGATTTTTGCAGGCTATATCTGGACAGATTTGAGGATTTAAAAATTGCTAAGGAGAAAAAATATAAATACGTAAAAAGCGATAAAGCAGATAGTATGTTTTTACTTGAGAAGAAAAGTATTTAACAAAAAGGGGGCAGCAAGAATGATTAAATATTGTAAACGTTGTGTTATGCCTGAAACAAAACCCGATTTATTTATTGACAATGAGGGGATATGTAACGCATGCCGCTCATACGAAAAAAGAAAAGAAGTTGACTGGGCTAAGAGAAAATTAGATCTGGTTTCTATTCTGGAGCAGCGTCGCTCTAAAAACGGCAGTAATTATGACTGTCTGGTGCCGGTTTCAGGCGGCAAGGATAGTACTTTTCAGACCATTAAGATGCTGGAGCTTGGGATGAATCCTTTGTGTGTCACTGCTACTACAGATAAACTTTCAGCCCTTGGCAGGCGGAATATAGAAAATATCAAAAGGCTCGGAGTGGATTACGTTGAAGTTACCATGAATCCCGTAATCCGCAGGAGGATTAATAAATTAGCTTTGATCCAGGTCGGCGATATATCCTGGCCGGAACATGTCGCAATTTTTACGATACCGGTACGCGTTGCAGCGCAATTTAATATACCTTTAATTATCTGGGGTGAGAATTCGCAAAACGAATACGGCGGCCCTGCAGCTGATTCAGAAAATAAAGTTTTAACAAGAAGATGGCTTGAGGAGTTTGGTGGTTTGCTGGGTTTGCGTGTGTCTGATTTGATAGGGCAGTCCGGCATAGAGAAAAAACATCTTATTCAATATACTTATCCTACAGATGAAGAACTTAGCAGAGCAGGGGTTACCGGCATATTTCTAGGGTATTACATACCGTGGGATGGTTATGGCAATGCACTTATTGCCCAGGCCTATGGATTTGAAACATATGCCAAGATTGTAGAGGGTTCAGTGGTAAACTATGAAAATCTGGATAATTGCCAGACAGGGATTCACGATTATTTCAAATTTCTTAAATATGGTTTTGGAAGAGCCACAGATTTAGTGTGTTTGCACCTGCGCCGGGGCCGTATTTCGCGCGAACAAGCGCTGGAACTGGTAAAAAAGTGCGATGGAAAATTTCCGTGGGAATATCTTGGTTGTTCTTTGGATGATATACTTAAGGATATAGATATGCCGCTTGAAGAATTTATAAAAACATGCGACCGGTTTACCAATAAAAAACTTTTTGTCTGTGATTCCAGGGGTAATCTGGTGAAAGACGGGTATGGTAATCTTACCAAAATAAATTACGATAACGTTTGATAACCTGAAATATTTTATGAGCAGAGTTGCTATTGTTGATTATGATATGGGTAATATTGATTCAGTTGTCCGGGCAGTTGAGGAGGTCGGAGAGAGGCCTTTAGTAACTGATAAAGAGAGTGATTTTGAAACAGCGACCAGCATAATTCTGCCGGGAGTTGGTTCTTTTGCCATAGGTGTGCGCAACCTCCGCCAGAAAGGCCTGGATAAAATTCTTGCCAGGCAGGTCATTGAAAACAGAATTCCATTTCTGGGTATTTGCCTGGGGATGCAGCTTTTAGCTGAAACAGGATTCGAGGGAGAGAAGGCGTCCGGTTTGGGCTGGATAGAGGGTGAAGTAGTCAAGTTTTTACCGAAAACCATGGGCGAAAAGATACCTCATGTCGGATGGAACGAGGTGAATACATGCAGGGCATCAGCTTTATTTAAGAATATTCCTGCCGGGAAGGATTTTTATTTTACACACAGTTATCATTTTGTCCCAAGGCGCAACCAGGATGTTTTGGCTTTGACTGCTTACTGCGGTAATTTTATTTCAGCCGTACAGAAAGACAACATTTTTGGAGTGCAGTTTCATCCGGAAAAGAGCCTGCGTTTTGGGTTAAAACTTTTGGATAATTTTTTCTCTGCCGCATTATGATAAAGACACGTATTATACCCACGCTGCTGTACAAAAATTTTGGGCTGGTAAAGGGCTTAGGATTTGACAGCTGGCGCAGGGTGGGCAGCTTAATGCAGTCTTTGAAGGTATACAGTTTAAGAGAGGTGGATGAATTGATGTTTATGGATATTTCAGCCACCCTTGAGAACAGGAGACCGGATTTTGAACTGATTGACAATTTTGCCGATGAATGTTTTATGCCGCTGACAGTAGGCGGCGGCGTGCGTACAGTAGAAGACGTGAAAACTCTTCTTAAATGCGGGGCAGATAAAGTTGCAATCAATAGCGCGGCAGTCACGAACCCTGAGTTAATAATGGATGCTTCGTCAAATTTCGGGTCCCAGTGCGTAGTTGTTTCCATAGATGTGAAAATAAATAACGCAGGCAAATACGAGGTGTTTATAAACAGCGGCACCAGCCCTACCGGTAAAGACCCGGTAGCGTTTGCCGTGGAAATGGAAAAACTCGGGGCAGGCGAAATTCTTTTAACTTCTATTGACCGCGACGGCTCCATGCACGGATATGATATTGAGCTTATAGCAAAGGTGAGCCAGGAGGTTTCCATACCGGTTATAGCTTCCGGGGGAGCCGGTAATTTTGAAAATATGTTTGATGCCTTGGTTAACGGGAAAGCCTCTGCATTGGCAGCAGCCAGTATTTTTCATTTTACCCAGATTACGCCTATGGATATTAAGCTTTATCTTGTCGGACGCGGCATACATGTACGGTTATAAAAGGCATAAAATGAGCAGGCTTAAAACAAAAAATATAGTGGTTATAATACAGGCCCGCATGGGTTCGACCCGTTTATACGGTAAAGTCATGATGGAAATAATGGGCAAGCCGATGCTTTGGCACATCGTAACCCGTCTTAGCCGCAGTAAACTTATAAATAAAATTGTTATTGCTACAAGTGTAGACAGAAAAGACGATATTATAGCGGATTTTTGCGAAAAACAAGGCATAAATTTTTACAGAGGCAGTGAAAAGGATGTCCTTGACAGGTATTATCAGGCCGTTAAACTTTATAATGCTGATGTGGCAGTTAGGATAACAGGCGATTGCCCGTTGATAGATTATAAAATCACCGACAAGGCGATCAGCTGTTATTTAAAAAATATAAAACATTTTAGCGGAGCAAGTAATGTGATAGAGCGCACCTATCCGAGAGGATTCGATACAGAGGTGATTTCCAGAGAAGCTTTAGAGCAGGTATGGAAGAAAGCCAAAAAAAATTACCAGAGAGAGCACGTTACCTCTTATATTTATGAACACCCGGATTTGTTTAATATGTACAGCGTAAAGAACAATAAGGATTTGTCTTATTTGCGTTGGACAGTAGATAAAAAGGCGGATTTGAGGCTTGTCAGAGAGATTTACAAAAAATTATTCCAGAAGAAAAACATATTCCTCATGAAAGACATATTGAAAATAGTGGAAAAAGAACCTGTTCTCATGGAAATAAACAAGAATATAAAGCAAAAAGAATTGCTAACAAGCTAGATAAGTTATGCCAAACCTTAAAAAAAATATCAAACTTAAAGAAGGCGTGACCCTCAAAAATTTTATAAATCTTACGCCAAAAGAAACGGAGATGGTCAGGGCGTGGAGAAATAACAGCAGCATTAAAAAATGGATGTATAAAAGCCACATTATTTCTGCCAGGGAGCATGCGGAGTTTGTTAATAAGCTAGGAGAGAAAAGCTGCAAATTCTGCTGGGTGATAAAAAATAAAAATGAGGAATATATAGGCGTTATAATTTTAGACAGAGTTGATCTTTGCAACAAAAACGCGTATCTGGGCATTTATCGCAATCCTTATTCTAAGTCATTATGCAGCACATTGTCGCTGGGAAAAATAATTCTGGGACTGGCTTTTAATATAGCAGGCCTTCATACCTTAAAACTGGAAGTATTTGAAGACAATGATAAAGCATCGAGGTTTTACAGAAGAATTGGATTCAGGAAAGAGGGTAGGCTAAGAAATTTTGTATATAAAGATAAAAAACGTAAAGACGTGATAATTATGGGTATTTTGAATAAGGAGAAGGCCCGATTGGGATCATGAAAAAAGTTATATTATGCATAGACGGTTCTCAGGAATCCATCCCCGCTGTTATTAAAGAAGAAAAAAACAGCCAGATTGTTTTGATCCAGTTAGACGTGTGGCTTAAAGATTTTCCGGTAACAGAGCACGTTTCGCTTAAAGGGTATGCGGATTATTTGTCCTATGAAGACTGTATGAGTATAGAAAAAGACGCATTAAGGTTTGTTGAAAATTGGTACAGACCTAAAGGGGAAGATCTAACCCTAAATGAGGGGTATTCGTTAGGTGAACTTGTCAGAATGCCGATGTGCGATTTTTTTATAAGAATTTTTAAAAATATACTTTTTATACAGCGCGTTGTGGAAAAAGAATTTGCGGATGAAATTGTTATTTTTGACGATAAAAGCGTGATAAGTAAAATATTTTTGAGTTTTGTATCAGATAGGGGGGGTAAGTTTAAAAAAGTGGAAATATCGCCGAAACCATATACGACGCATTGGTTTGAGGCGTCAGGCGTTCATAAGCCGCCGGCCCGTTTGTCGGGGGCTGTCACATCGGTTTTACGGGATGCGATTTGGGCTGTTATAAACAGATGCCTGT
>PEUD01000047.1:24323-25472 GCA_002780805.1 Candidatus Omnitrophica bacterium CG02_land_8_20_14_3_00__42_8
CCGTTGAAAGATTTACGGCAGGTTAATTTTTTACGTAACGTTTTTAAGAATAGGGTTACATTTTTTAATTTAAAATACAACAAAGAAAAACCGGCAAAGTATTTTTCATCCCGATGCTGGCAGAAATTTATTGATAGTATATCGCCTGATGAGTATTTTATATGGAGAGGGGTTAAATTCTGGAATGTGATATCCGAGGAACTGCAGAACACATATTTTGAGCTTTTCCCGGGCATCTTGCTGGAAATTTCATACGTAGAATACATAATTAATAAGTATAAGATAAATTTTTTTCTGATGCCATGGGATGATGCGACTTATAACAAGTCATTTACTTCTGTGGCAAAAAAAATGAATCTTGTTACTATGCGTTATCAACCCGGTGTGTTTACCAATCATCCGTATATGCCGTTGCCGCGCAGCGATAAATTAATAGTATGGGGTGAAAGCGGGAAAAATTTTTACCTGAAAAGAAATATACCATCAGACAGGATAGTAATAACAGGTAATCCTATAACCGATGTGCTTGCCAGAAAAAAGGCTGGTGCCGACAGGCGGGCATTTTGTAAAAAATTCAGGCTTGATCCGGGAAGAAAAATAGTTTTTTATGCAGATACCACTTATGCAAGCGACCTCACGGCTTTGGATAATTACGGCGATCCGATCCGTATATTGCTAAAGCTAATAGCCGCTGCAAATAAATTAACAAACATACAATTTTTAGTGAAGTTTCATCATGGTGATATTGAAGAGAAAGAAAAAACGGAATTGATTAAAAGGCTTAATACAGCTTCCAATATTGCTGCATTTAGGAGTAATTTTGATATATACGCCATTATGGTCAACAGCGATGCTGTCATTACGGAATTTTCGACTGCGGGTGTTGAGGCTATGTTGCTTGATAAGCCAGTCGTAATTTTTAAATTAAGGAATGGCGGCATGGACCATGTTTCTCCTTATGAGGATGGTAAGGGTGTAATAGTTGTTAACAGGGAATGCGACATCATCCCGGCCATAGAAAGAGTGTTTACTGACAATGAGCTGATAAAGAAACTGGATATGGGAAGGAAAGAATTTTTGAAACATGAGATCGGAATCTTTCAGCGAGTTTGACCTCAGGCGGGTTGCATTACTACTTCTCCCGTAAAC
>PEUD01000109.1:0-3753 GCA_002780805.1 Candidatus Omnitrophica bacterium CG02_land_8_20_14_3_00__42_8
CAGGCAATTATTAGATTTATAACTAATTCTTAGATTTTTTATCTGTAATAACATATCCTACGCAGGGAACGGTTTCAAACCGTTCCCTACCCCAATAATTTTTCTCTTATACCTTCTCCCAATAAATTATACCCAAGCACTGTTATAAAAATAGCTATGCCCGGGAATAACATCATCCACCAGCCTGCGCCCATCACAGCTTTTCCTTCGCTCAATATATTGCCCCAGCTCGGTGTAGGCGGCTGTACCCCTATGCCTAAAAAACTCAAACTTGACTCGACTAAAATAGCGCCTGCTATCCCAAGAGTAATGCTTACCAAAACCGGCGCCATTGCATTTGGAATAAGATGCCTTGTGATTATCCTCAGGTCTCCGGCTCCTATCGCTCTTTCAGCGTATATAAAATCTCTTTCTTTTAAACTTATTATCTCTGCGCGTATAAGCCGGGCTATCCCCATCCAGCTCGTAGCGCCTATAACAATCATGATATTAATAATGCTTGGCTCCAATAATGCGATGACAGCCAGTATCAAAAAGAACGTCGGAAAACAAAGCATTATATCTATGAATCTCATGATAACCGCGCCTATCCATTTACCATAATAACCGGCTATAGCGCCCAGGGCTATCCCTATTATCGCGGCTATGCCGACCGCTATAAAACCTACCATTAAAGATATCCTGGTTCCGTAAACCATTCTTGAGAATAGGTCCCTCCCCAGGCTATCTGTCCCGAAAATATGCGAACTCGAAGGAGGCGTGAGTATGTTTTCAATATCAATCTGCCCTGGATTATAAGAAGCTATCATAGGCGCAAAGATGGCTATTATTATAAAAAATCCCACGATTCCAAGCCCGAAAAGGGTTAATTTGTTCACCCAGCCCTTCCTTCCTAATATGTATCCCAGCCCAAAGGAAGGGCTGGGTTCATAACTGTATGCAGGGGTCATATATTATGCCGCCCCTACTCTAATTTTATGCGCGGGTCAACTGCCGCGTACGAAATGTCAGCCAGTAGATTGCCCAGAAGCGTTAGTATCGCTCCTATGACCAGAACCCCCATTATCACAGGATAATCCCTTGCCATAACTGATTCATAAAAAAGCCTGCCCATGCCCGGGATACTGAATATAGACTCAAATATGACGCTCCCGCCTATCAACCCGGGCACGGATAAACCTAAAATAGTTACAACGGGCAAAAACGCGTTCTTTAATGCGTGTTTATAAAGAACTTCTTTTTCAGACAGGCCTTTTGCCCTTGCAGTCCGTATGTAATCCTGTTTCAAAACATGCAGCATACTGCTTCTCATGTATCTTGAAATTCCGGCAAGGCCTCCGAAAGCTGAAACAAACACCGGAAGAATAAGATGCCTCGATACGTCAATAATTTTTTCAAAATTGCCAAATTTTTCGAATTCCAGAGATTTAATGCCAGATATCGGCAATATCCCCCACCTTACTCCTATAAAATCCATCAGTATGAGGCTAAGCCAGAAAGTCGGCACAGCAAAACCTATAAATACAAAAACAGTCATGAATCTGTCATAAAAACTTCCTTCTTTAACAGCCGAAGCCACGCCTATCGGTATGCCGATTAATAATATCAGAATAATTGAAACTAACTCTATGGTAAGAGTAATGGGAATGCGTTCAAGTATTTTCTGCGCCACGGGCCTTGAATCCATGAAAGAAATCCCGAAATCAAACCTCGCGAATCTTTTCAGCCATTCAATATATTGAACGTGCAGTGGTTTATCCAGGCCATATAGATGCGCTATCCTCTCTCTTGCCTCCATTGAAACCTTTGGATTAAACTGAGCTTCCAAATCAGTAGGCTTCCCCGGAGCTATATGTATAACCGCAAAGGTAATGATAGTTATACCCAATAAAAGCACAACCAACCCGACTATTCTCTTCAAAATATACTTCCCCATTTCTCTTTTACCCCTTATATTCCGTAAGTTGACACTCTGACAATGTCACAGTGTCAACTTAGCGGGTGTAGCGCTGTTCACTGCGAGGTACCCACCACTTTATAAAATTATAGCCTATGCCGTTTGGCGCGACTTCAATGCCTTTAAAACGGCTGTTTAATATAGGCAGGGCATCCGGAACAAACAAAAATAAATAAGGCTGATCTTCATATAAAATCTCATGTATCCTGTGATAAATTTTCTTGCGCTCTTCCTGGTTAAAAGTCCTCCTGCCTTCCAGAAGAAGCCTGTCCACTTCCTTGTTGGAATACCCGACAAAATTAAATTCTCCTTCTTTTGTTTTTGAAGAATGCCATATATCATACATGTCAGGATCCAAAGACAAACCCCATCCTAAGAGAACAGCCTCAAACCGTTTTTTATTTATAAATTCGCTGACAAAGGCGCTCCATTCTATTATCTTTATCTTAACCTCAATCCCAACTTCCTTGAGCCTTCTCTGTATTATCTCCAGTGTCATCCTGCGCTCATCATTGCCCTGATTAGTTATGACTGTGAATGAAAATTTCATTCCATCTTTTTCTAAAATACCGTCTCTGTCCTGATCCTGCCAGCCAGAATCTTTTAAAAGCCCTCTTGCCTTTTGAGGATTATATTCCATCGGCTTCACGTCTTTATTATACGCCCACGACTCAGGTATAAAAGGCCCTGTTGAAACCCTGCCGAGGCCAAGAAGCACGCCCTTTATAATCTCTTCTTTATTTATGGCATAATTTATCGCACGTCTCACATTGACGTCTTTAAACTTGGGGTCATTTAAATTATAAGCTAAATACGTGTATCCAAAACTCGGAAAATTAAACCTCTGAAAATTCTTTTTGAAAAATTCCGTTTCTGTCTGCCTTTTGAATTGTATAGGCGTCAAAGACATATAATCCACTGCCTGAGCCCTTAATTCAAGAAATAATGTAGCTGTGTCAGGTATAATCCTGTAAATATACCTGTCGATATAAGGCCTTCCCTCAAAATAATCGTGATTTGAGACAAGCTCCAGCCTCTCGCCTGTTTTCCATAATTTAAATTTATACGGCCCTGTGCCGATAGGGTTTCTTGAAAATTTCGCAGCGTTAAGATCTTCTTTTTCCAATAAATGCGCCGGCATAATATTCATGCCCCAGCTGGCAAGCCCGGGAGAAAAAGGCTCTTTGTAATAAACCTTTAAAGTATAACTGTCTATTACCTCCAGGTTTTTTACCATCTGAAAATCCCCGCTATATGGGGTCCTTACCTTTGGATCGATTAAACTTTTATACGTAAACTCCACATCTTTTGAAGTAAACAACTCGCCATCGTGCCACTTAACCCCTTTTCTCAAATAGAACGTAATCTCAAGGCCGTCTTGAGAAATATCCCATCTTTCCGCAAGGTCTCCTGTAATGTTCAGGTCTTTATCGTATTTCACGAGGCCGTTAAAAATTAAGCTGCAGATAGCGCCTGAAGAACTGTCGGATGCCAGGATCGGAACAAGCGTCCTGGGCTCCCCTATAGACCCTGTAACTATGGTATCCCCGTAATCCGGCGTAAAACCCAATAAGAATAAAATGATAAATAAAAAGGCCGTTCGCCTGAGGCGGACGGCTGATATATTGTCACTAAATTTTCTCATATCTGTAATAAAATTACTTAACTCCGTTAGCGCCTCCCTGAGCTGGCTGTTCTGCAGGAACTGATACGGGAGCCGGAACCTGAGCTTGCGGGCTAGGCGCTGTAGTCTCAGTCTGCGATGCAGCAGCATGAGGTATCCTGACGTTATCTAC
>PEUD01000109.1:3786-6278 GCA_002780805.1 Candidatus Omnitrophica bacterium CG02_land_8_20_14_3_00__42_8
CAGCGTAATACAAGTAGCTATAAAACCTATGGCGCATACGGCTGTAAGCTTCGTAAGAACAGTGGCGCTCTTTGTGCCAAACAAACTCTGCATCTGAGAGCCGCCGAATGTATCTGAAAGGCCCCCGCCTTTTCCGGCCTGCAATAATATTACGGCTATTAAAAAAAGACTTATGATTACATGAACTACTATCAAAATAGAATACATTATAGCTCCTTTTAAATATTAACCTAACACCTTTAACCTTTCACCAACAAAGCTTTCTGTAAGGTGACACTGTGACAATGTCAGAGTGTCACCTTGTTTAACATCATAATATGGAATTTTCTACAATCTGAACAAACGTATTTACATCTAAGCTCGCGCCGCCCACAAGAGCGCCGTCAATGTCTTCTTCCGCCATTAACCTGGCGATATTATCCGGCTTCACGCTTCCGCCGTATTGAATCCGAACCTTCATTGATGCTTCTTTTTCAAAATGCTTTTCTATAAAATCCCTTATAAACTTGTGCGCCTCTTCCGCCTGCTGGGGAGTTGCCGTCCTTCCCGTGCCTATTGCCCACACAGGTTCATACGCGATAATAAGCCTGGATATATCGTCTTTTGTCAAATCTTTAAGGCCCCTGGTGAGCTGTTTTTCCAGTATCTCATACGTTGTGCCGCTATCTCTTTCTTCCGATCTCTCGCCAACGCACATTATGGGAATCATACCGTATCTAAGCACTACTTTTACTTTTTTATTAACAGCCTCGTCTGTCTCTCCGAATAAAACCCTTCGTTCAGAATGGCCGATTATTACATATCTGACTCTTACGTCCTTTAACATCTTGGGCGAAACCTCACCTGTAAAAGCGCCTTCCTCTTCCCAGCAAACATCCTGAGCGCCCAGCATGATGCTTGAATCAGAAATCTCATCTCCCACCTTGCTCAAAGCGGTAAAAGGCGGGCATATCACAATGTCAGCTTCTCCGAATGTGTAAAATTTTCTTTTCAGCCCTATAGCTATATCAAGAGCATCCTGCACTGTCTTATTCATCTTCCAATTTCCAGCAAGAATAGGCCTTCGCATAATTTGTCACCTTTTGTAGCTGCAGAGCTTGCTCTGCCGCAATGGGGCAAAGTAAACTTTGCAGCTACTATCTGTCGTTTAACGCCGCTACTCCCGGCAGAACTTTACCTTCCATATACTCTAAAGACGCGCCTCCGCCTGTAGAGATATGCGTCATCGCGTGCTCTAATCCAAACCTGGCAATCGCGGCCGCAGTATCGCCTCCGCCTATAATACTGATGGCCTTAAGGCCTGTTATAAAACGCGCCACGTCTTCTGTCCCTCTCGAAAACTTGGTTATTTCAAATACTCCCAGAGGTCCGTTCCATATAATCATTTTCGCGTTCCTTAATTCTTTCTTGAATTCATCCACTGTCTTCGGCCCAATGTCCACTGCCATCCAGCCCTGAGGCACAACGTCAGTAACTACCCTGGTATTGCTGACAGCATCCACCTTGTCAGCTATAAGATGATCCACAGGCAGGATCAGTTTAACGCCAAGCTGTTTTGCTTTCCGCATGATAGACTTCGCGACGTCTATTTTATCAGCCTCAAGTTTTGAGCTTCCTATCTCCATGCCATGGGCCTTTAAAAATGTATAAGCCATGCCCCCGCCTATGAGAATGGCATCTACCTTCTTCATCAGGTTTTCTATCACCATTATCTTATCGGAAATCTTTACCCCGCCTAAAATAGCCACAAACGGCTTTGGCGGATTTGAAAGCGCCTTATCAAAATACTCCATCTCTTTTGCCAATAAAAATCCCGCTACGCATATCTTTATGTATTTTGTAACACCTTCTGTGGAAGCATGCGCCCTGTGAGCTGTGCCAAAGGCATCATTGACATATATTTCTCCAAGCGAGGCTAATTCTTTCGCAAAGTTAGTGTCATTCTTTTCTTCCTCAACATGAAATCTCAAATTTTCCAACAGAACTACATCCCCGTCTTTCATTCCTGAAACAGCTTTTTGGACTTCATCGCCTATACAATCGTTAAGTTTTGTAACCTTCTTCCCAAGAAGTTCCGAAAGCCTCTTCGCAACAGGATCCATGCGCAATGAATCATCCGCGCCTTTAGGCCTCCCCAGATGGCTCATCAGTATAAGCCTTGCTCCGTTATCAACAGCATATTTTATGGTAGGCAGCGCTGCGGTTATCCTTGTATCGTCTTCAATCTTCAGGCCCTTATTGAGCGGCACATTAAAATCCACCCTCATCAAAACCCTTTTACCCTTTATAGGCACGTCTTTAATGGTCTTTTTATTCATTCCTCTATTCTCCGCGTATACAAGAAAATCGCTTTTAGCGATAACTTCCAAGCGATTTTCGCCGTCCCCCTGTTTTGTTTTCGAAGAAAACAAGGGGGATATACTTTCCTATACTGTAAAATATTATTTGTAGCATATATCATCATTTAAAGCAACTAAAAAAATATATATAAA
>PEUD01000057.1:0-566 GCA_002780805.1 Candidatus Omnitrophica bacterium CG02_land_8_20_14_3_00__42_8
TCTGGCAAATTTAATCATTTCTACCGCTAAACGGACATCAATGCCTTTCTCGTGATGGGTTTTGTCCGGATGACGAATAACATGACCTAAAGTAATAATAATATTTTGTTGTTGGAGTTTTCCAATAAGTTTTTGTTGGTCGGCATATAATCGCTCACTTTTTGAATTATTGCGTTCACGCCTAATCGCTCCGAGATAATACCTAATTTCTAATAACTCGTTTGGTCTAACTAACCACTCAGCAAATTTTCTAAAATCAAAATCAATCAAACTATATTTTCCATCCAACTTAGATGTCAAATCTCTTAATTTAAAATAAAAATTACTGCCGTCAATAAAAACAAAGGCTCTTTTATTCATAAACAAAAACCGCTGTCCCGGCGAACCGAGAAAGCGGTGGGATTAACACATTAAATATAACAAATTCAAAGACATTGTCAAGCATAGTTATCCCCAATTTATTTTGATTAAAAATGAGTTTAATTTCCATAATTTTATTTTTTACTCTGAGGACATTTGGCTGAGTTCAATCGAAGTCCCCTGTCGAAGGGCGATATTAGAACTTT
>PEUD01000057.1:697-6218 GCA_002780805.1 Candidatus Omnitrophica bacterium CG02_land_8_20_14_3_00__42_8
ACCGGAAGGCCCATGATTGATAAGGTGGAAAGGGCTACCCGGCCGGACGGCGTAGATAACTATGTATCTACAACTAAAATACCCATGCGCGATGAGCAGGGAAATATCATAGGGCTTGCCGGTATTACCAGGGATATTACCAGGCGCATGCAGTTCGAGCATCTGGAGAAAGAAAAGGCGCGCGTCGAAAAAAAATTAGAAGTCCTTGAGGCGATGAATAAGGTAAAATCCGATTTTATATCCACTGTCTCGCATGAGCTGAGAACCCCCCTCGCGATTATAAAACAGCTGGCCGCGCTTATCTTTGAAGAAACAGCGGGCCCGATTAATAATAAACAGAAGGAAATAATCAAAAAAGTGGAAGATAACATAAAACGCTTAAAAAATCTGATAGACGATTTGCTTGACATGTCCAGGATAGAACGGGATAGGCTTGACTTGCGCTATTCTTTGATTAATCTTAATGATTTGGTGAAGGACTCCGCAGCTTTCTATAAAAAATTAGCGGAAGAAAAAGGCATAGATTTAAAATATTATCTGCCGGATAAAGACATCAATCTTTTTATTGACGCGGATAGGATAAATCAGGTCATAGCGAATCTTATTAATAATGCCATAAAATTTACCGAAGAAGGCGGGAAGATTTCTGTAGAAATAAAGATTTTGGAGACAAAGATCAGGATAGGGGTGATAGATACCGGTATCGGCATTTCTAAATCGGATTTACCTCAGTTGTTTAATAGATTTGTGCAGGTTCCTAATGCCGGCGGCGCCGGGGGAAAAGGCGTGGGATTAGGGCTTTCAATAGTAAAAGAACTTGTAAAGAGGCATGGAGGCGAGACCTGGGTTGAATCTAAATTAGGGGTGGGCAGTAAATTTTATTTTACTTTACCTCGTTTTTATAGGCCTGACGCATTGGATAAGAATATCAAGGATAAAATAGATAGTTTCTTAAATAAAGGCATGGCGCTGCAGTTTATTAATTTAATAATCGTTAATTATAAAAGATTCAGGGAAAGGATTAAAATTGACCCCGAGGAGTTGTTTGAAGACCTGAAGCTTATCATGGATACGGCATTTAAAGGAATTCACAAGGATAATCTTAAAGGGCTTCCCCTGATTTTTACGGATATAAAAAATGGAAAATGCAGCATCATTTTCCCGAGACTGACAGAAAGAGAAAATACCGGGGTAATCCATTTGTTTAAAGATAGGATAAAGAACTATTTTATGGGGCAGAAGGTTGAATCTGCTTTTGTGAACATAGGAGTATTGTCATGCCCGGATAAAGCCTGCCTGCCTGTTATCAGGCGTTTTTCCGCAAAAATTTCTGTCAAGGAAGTGTATATCGGCCTGGAAATAAGACGATTTGAGAGGGTTCTTTATAAGGCAAAGGTTAAAATCTTTCCGTCCAAAAATGAAACAGAGACAATGCAAACCGTGGATATCTCCGAAGGAGGGATTTGTTTTATAACAAGGAAGCCGCTGAAGACAGATTCTCGGATAAATATTAGATTAGAGTTTGATAAGACAAAAGAACCAGTTATTCATGCCAGGGCGCGGGTGGCCTGGATAAAAAAGATAGAGCTGTTATCCGGGGGGCCTTTTAATAAATATAAGGTGGGAGTAGAATTCATAGATCTGGAAAGTAAATATAGAAAGGTTATTTCCAGAGAGTTAAGGGCTTATACCGGAGATAAAACATGACAGAGAAAAAGAATGATAAGAAAAGGATTTTGCTTGTTGAAGACGAAAAAGATATGGTGTATGCGGTAACTCTTCAATTGGAAGCGAAGGGCTATGAAGTCATTACCGCTTCCGACGGCAGGGATGGGCTTGACAAGGCGCGCACGAAAAAGCCGGATTTAATCATATTAGATCTAATGCTGCCGAAGATAGACGGTTACAAGGTTTGCCGCATGTTAAAATTTGATAATAAATATAAAAATATCCCTATAATTCTATTCACTGCCAGGGCTCAGGGCTCAGACAAAAAAATAGGTAAAGAGGTAGGGGCCAATGCCTACATAACCAAGCCGTTTGAACCGGGCGTGCTTCTGGATAAGATCCGGGAATTATTAGCTTTGTCATAAAATACTTCTTTATTTTTATATAAAAAAAGCTTAAAATATTACATTAGAACATGTGCCAAAAGGAGGTCCTATGAAAAAAACGCAGGCATTTTTAGTAATCGGTTTTATAGTAGCCGCAGCCTTGGCCGTAGGATTTTTCATGCAGATGAAAGAGGAGGAGAATAGCAGGATAAAAGCAGAGAGCATCCTCAGCTCAGTGATAAAAGAAAAAGATGGCATAGAAATAGCCTTAAATAGGAAGATACAGGAAAAGGAAAAATTAATATCATACCTATCAGCCAGCCTTTTTAAAGAAAAAACCATAAACTCTAAACTTGCGCAGAATCTGGAGCGATCCAGCAAAAGATTTACAATGGCTAGCCGCACCATGAAACCGATTGAACTTGAAAAGATTATCGTATCTTCGTTATTGGAAGCGGAGGGCAGGGTTCTTGCGGTTGACAAGCAGAACGACCTCATTGTGGTGAATCTCGGCTCCATTAATAATCTGAAGAACGGCGACAGGCTTTCCATTTATAGAGGAGATGATTTTATAGCAAACGCGGAACTTGTAAAAGTTCAGAACAGAATTTCAGCCGCAATGATTATCCCCGGAGACAACATGATAAAAGACGCGGCAGTAGAGGTAAATGATACGGTAAAGTAGCTTAAATAAAGAGGTTATTATAATGAAAATCAAAATAGCTGTATTGTTCGGTATTTTTATTTTTGTTCAGAATATGGCGCAGGCCATGGAGTCTCAGGAAAAACTTACAAGGGTTACGATAGCAAGTTCCGATATCATAAAATATGAATCCAGATGGCTGGATAACCCTCCAAGGCTTATCATAAAATTCAGGACTCCGAATGTATTTGGCAAGTTAGTCAAGGATACATTATTGAACGAAGGCGTTATAAAAAATATAACCGTGAGTTATTATCCTGAAGCGGCAGCAGGTTCTGAAAGAAAGCAGATAAAATTTCTTACCTTCTGGTTAATCCAGAAAATAGATTATAGGGTTTGGAACAACACCAATAAAATTTTCATAGATTTCAAAAATCCGGCATTAAACACAGAACCAAGACAGATAGAGATTTCTGGCATTGTAAAAACAATAGATATGAATTCCAAGGATAAAGCCGCGGATGAGTTATTGGCCAGCGTTAGTAAAATATACGACGCTCCTATTTCTAATACTACAACAAATACCGGGCCGGGAACTTCGGATTTAACATGGCTTCTCGCGTTTTTGTTAATCGGCGCGTACATTCTTTGGTTTAGGCCAAAGGAGTGGAAAAATTTAATAAATAAACTGATAAGCCGGCAAACCGCGTCCTCTTCCTGCCATGAACAAAGAAAATGGTGGCGTCATAATCTCCTGCCTTTAAAAGACAAAAATATTTATATAAAATTAAAATCTTCGGAGACCGGGACGAATCTCGGGTTTATCCCTAGAGACATAGGCTACGGAGGCTTAAGTTTTGAATGCAATAAGTTGAAAAGATTAAAAGGAAGATTGAACCTTGACATATTCATGCCGGGCGCGGTATCTCCCGTAAAGGTTGAAGGGGATATCGCATGGCAAAAAAATTCCTGGAATGTTTTCAGGCGCCGGGTAGGCGTTTCTTTTGTCAAACCTCCGGAAAGAGACTGGGCCTCCATACATCATTATATAGAAGAGCAGTATGCCGCGTTGAAACAATAATAAAGTGAAACGCTATCCATCTCAAAGTATATTCCCCATATTATCAGTTCTGGCAGTTGCAATAATTGTTTTCATCATTATACTTTATAAGGCCCCTGCTAAACCCAGGCATGAAGTGCAGGTTGCATTTGTATTGGATGATTGGGGTTATAGCCTTAATAATATTGACGAGCTGTTCCAGATAGACAGGCCTGTTACCCTGGCAGTATTGCCGCATCTGCGTTATTCAAAAGAGATAAGCGACAGGGTAATAAAATACGGCCGGGGATACGACATAATATTACATCTTCCACTGGAATCAAAGAGCGGGAAGACTTCGGAACGCGATACTATAAGGCGCAACATGGAGAAAAATCAGGTGCTTTCTATATTAAGGGCTGATATAGAGAGCGTTCCGGGAATAATAGGGGTTTCTAATCATCAGGGCTCCAGGGCTACGGAAAATAGAGAGATCATGAAGATAATATTAGAAGAATTAAAAAAAAAGGATCTATTTTTTCTGGACAGCCGGACTACACCTGTTTCTGTGTGTGGCAATATTTCAAGAAAAATAAGACTCAAGTATGCCGAAAGAAGCGTGTTTTTAGACCTTGGCCAGAAAAAAGAAGAAAAACAGTACAGGGCTTATGTAAAAAAGCAGATAAGGGAACTTATAAACATAGCTAAAACCAGGGGGAGCGCGATTGCCATAGGCCATGATAAAAAACTTACCATTGAGGTCATAAAGGATAGTATCCCGGATATAGAAAAGGAAAACATAAAAATAGTGCCTTTAAAAAAGCTGGTCGGAAAATATGAAAAATAAAATTATCTTGATAACTTTATTTCTGACGTTATGTTTATCAGGATGCAGAACCGTGCCTATAAGGGATGTATCTGGTATGCCTGATTCTGCAGGGCCTCAGACAATGCCCGAGAGCGCTGGAACAGCTCCTAATATATTCAGGCAGGACGTAGTGCATGAAGTCGGGCCCGGAGAGACAGTCTGGCGTATAAGTAAAATGTATGATATCCCTATGGAAGATATAGTCAGGGTTAATAATCTAAGCGATGCCGCACAGCTTGAAAAAGGCCAGAGGCTTATTATTCCGAACGCGGCCCCCATGAGATCTATCATACCTTTATATCCGAACGATATGTGGAAATATATAATCATCCATCATAGCGCTACGGATATGGGCAATGCGCTGTCTTTCGATTATATGCATTCCCATAAAAGGCTTTGGAAAGGATTGGGCTATCATTTTGTGATAGATAATGGCACAGGTGAAACAACGGACGGCCATATAGAGGTTTCTCCCAGATGGCTCCACCAGGAATACGGAGCGCATTGCAAAGCGGATGGAATGAATTACAAAGCCATAGGCATCTGCCTCGTAGGTAATTTTAATGATGAAAAGGTTTCCTGCGCGCAGATGGATTCCCTGGTATATCTAGTCGGCATACTTAAAAAATACTACAACATACCTGATTCTCATATTTTAGGCCATGGCCAGGTGGACGGCGCCAAGACCGATTGCCCCGGCAAGAATTTCCCCTGGCTCGAATTCCGCTCCCGCCAGCAATAACTACACAAACAGTAATAGTCTTGACATGCTGCTTTTTGCCCTTGTCTTTATCTTATCAAAGTTGTATTATATATACGAAAATCACCAGCGCCCATAGCTCAACTGGATAGAGTGCCGGCCTACGAAGCCGTAGGTTCCCCGTTCGAACCGGGGTGGGCGCGCCATGCAAAAAGAA
>PEUD01000106.1 GCA_002780805.1 Candidatus Omnitrophica bacterium CG02_land_8_20_14_3_00__42_8
AAGAAGTTGACGGCCATAATATAAAATCTCTGACGAAATGTTTTAATGCCGTGCCGTTTAAAAAGGGTAGGCCATCTGTTGTAATAAGCCATACAATAAAAGGAAAAGGCGTGTCTTTTATGCAGGACAGGCTCGAGTGGCATTATAAGTCGCCTAATTCAGATCAGCTTGCTTTGGCAATGAAGGAGCTCGGGATAAAATGAGAAAGGCTTTTACTGATACGCTTACAGGGTTTGCCAGGGCGAATAAAAATATTTTTTTACTTACAGGCGATCTTGGATTTTCTGTTTTTGAGGGGTTTAAAAATGAATTTCCGGATAGATTTTATGATGTTGGCGTAGCCGAGCAAAACATGATAGGACTTGCCGCAGGGCTTTCAATGTCAGGGAAAAGGGTTTTTGTTTATTCTATAATTCCGTTTGCTACCATGAGGTGTTTTGAGCAGATAAGAAATGATCTGTGTATGCAGAATCAGGATGTGAAGATAGTCGGTGTAGGCGCAGGCCTACATTACGGTACAGCCGGTTCTACGCATTATGCCGCCGAAGACATATCTATTATGAAATCTCTTCCGAATATGAAGGTTTTTTCTCCGGCAACACAACAGGAAACTGTAAGCGTGTTCAGGTTTATGGCTACGCACCACGGGCCTATGTATGTCAGGCTTGGCAAGGCATGTTGTGCGCAGCCGCAGATAAAAAGATTTTTCATGGGCAGAGGCGTTTTGCTGCGCAATGGTAGCGATATCAGTATAATTTCCACGGGAAGCATTTTATCCAATGCTTTAGAAGCCGGAGATATTTTAGCCGGCAAAGGCATAAGTGTGCGCCTGATAAATATCCATACCATAAAACCGATAGATAAAGAAATTATAATGGATGCCATAATGCAGACAAAGGCCGTATTTACGCTGGAGGAGCATAGTATTATCGGCGGCCTGGGCGATTCGGTTGCTGCCATAGTCGCCGAGAGCGGATCGGGTATTTTATTTAGAAAGTTCGGCCTGCCGGATGCTTACCCTAAAGTTTACGGCGAGCGTAATTATATGCTTAAAAAGTATGGGCTATCTTCGCAGGATATAGTCAAATCTATATTAAAAATCTGGCAGAGTTACAAAGACGGAAAAACAGTTTTATGAAACTAACCATTATAATTACCGTATATAACGAAAAGAATACCATATTAAAAGCTATAGCTGATGCAGAAGCCATTGCCGTAGATAAAGAAATAATAATAGTGGATAACTGTTCTGTGGACGGAACCAGGGAAATCCTGAGAGATTTGAAACCGGGCCCAGGCACCAGAATAATATTTCAACCTAAAAATTACGGCTACGGGCAGTCTGTTATTACCGGTTCCTCAGAAGCAAACGGAGAGTTTATATATATGCAGTATTCTGACCTTGAATACGACATAGAATGCGTCTACAGGATGCTTGAAATAGCTGAAAAGGAAAACCTGGATATTGTTTTTGGTTCCAGGCTCTACAACAAGAGAAGTGGCTCGTTGGCTAAGGCCTCCATAATAAAACAGAGGCCTTATTATTTAGGCACCTTAATCACTACATTTTTGGTAAACTTGTTTTTTAAAAGAAATTTTACAGATATAATAGGCGTCCGGCTTTACAGGGCGTCTAGTTTCAGTAAAATAGCCATAGATTCAGGAGATCTCTATTTTGATTTTGAAGCTATAAGCAAGTTCTGTAAAGCGGGCTTCAAAATACGCGAAATCCCGGTTTCCTACAAGCCAAGAAAGAAGGGCAAAAAGGTTAAACCGTGGGGTATTTTTCCTGCCGTCTTTAAAATATTTAAAGTAAAATTTTCAAACCGGCCAATTTTTAAAACGGGGATTAATTTAAAATGAAATGCAGGGTATGCGGCTTCAGGATGCATATATGCGAGGTGTTAAATAAATGCGCTCTGGAAGTTTCCAGGTTTTATAAGCGTCCGCTGGCCTTCAAAAGCGTAAAGGTTCATTTGTTTACATGCGGTAATTGCGGGCACTATCAGACAGAATATTTTAATCACCCTGATTATTATGACGATTATTTTATGACTGTCAGCCATTCTTCGAAATTACGCAGACTCCAGAGAAGACAGATTGAAAAATTGGCAGATTTTTGCGAAAACAGGTCGAATTTTATAGAGATAGGCTGCGGGGACGGGAATTTTCTTTTAATGGCTAAACGGTTTTTCGGCAGAACATTAGGCGTTGAACCCTCGTCTGTTTTTTATGACATCTGTAAAAACAAAAGGCTGGTTGTAGTAAATGCGTATTTTACAAAAAATATCCGCTTGAAGCGAAAATTCTCGGCTTTTGCCTGTAGGCAGGTATTTGAGCATATTAGTAAGCCAAGGGAAATTTTATCGGTAGCATATGAGGCGTGTAAAGACGGCGCAGTAGGTTTGATAGAAGTGCCTAATGCGCAAAAAACAATATCGCAAAACAGGTATTTTGATATATTCGCAGACCATATAAACTATTTTACGCCTCAGAGCCTTGCCGCGCTCGTTACTAAATGCGGTTTTGAAATAATTGTCCTGAGTGAAAGCTTTGGGGGGGATTATTTGGAAGTTTATGTTAGAAAAAATAAAAAAGCTCATGACTTTGGGCATAGAAGAGAAGAAGATGTAAAATTTATTTTAAAAAATATTTCAAAATATAAAGTTGTTTCCGCATGGGGCGCAGGAGCGAAGGCACAGGCAATAATAGCATACGCGGGCTCAAGGTTAAATATAAAATATATTTTTGATTCAGACACTAACAAACACGGCAAGTTTTTACCGAATTGCCCTACAAAGATATTAAAGCCGGCCAGCGCTAAAATTGTAGGAAATGATCTTATAATTATCTTCGCCGTATCTTACCAGGATGAAATAATAGGCTTGTTAAAAAGAATGAATTACAAAGGCGATATTTTGTGTATTGACGGCCTATATGCAAAAGTGGTTAATATTAAAAATACCTGTTCCATACAATAAAATTTTTTAGATTTAAAAGGTTGATAAGCTATGTGCGGTATAGCCGGAATAATATCTATACAGAATAGGCAAATAAACAAAGATATCATAAAGGTGATGTGCGATGCCATGTTTTACAGAGGGCCTGACGACGAGGGTTTTTATTTCGGCAATTCTGGAGTAAATATAGCCCTGGGGCATAAAAGGCTCAGTATAATTGACCTGACTGCCGCAGGCCGCCAGCCCATGAGCAATGAAGATAATAGTTTATGGATAGTTTTTAACGGAGAAATATATAATTTTAAGCAGATAAGGGAAGATTTGATAAAGAAAGGCCATGTTTTTAAGTCAAATACTGACACCGAAGCAGTGTTGCATTTATATGAAGAAAAAGGTCCGGATTGCCTTAAGGATCTGCGTGGAATGTTTGCTTTTGCCGTATGGAGCGAGAAAGAGCAGAGGTTGTTTTTAGCAAGGGACAGGATAGGAAAGAAGCCTCTGTTTTATTCGGCGGAATCCGGAGATTTGGTTTTTGCCTCGGAATTAAACGCTCTTATGAAAAACGGCGATATCAAAAGGGATGTTGATTTTGCGAGCCTAGATGAGTTCTTAAATTACGGTTATATACCGGCGCCTTTTACAATATTTGAAAGCGTTAAAAAGCTGCCTCCGGCGCATTTTCTAATATGGGAAAAAGGCGCGATAAAAATCCAGCGGTATTGGAACCTTGATTATTCGCAGAAGCTTGATTTGAAAGAGGAAGAAATTTGTGAGAGGGTATTTGACCTGTTAAAAGAATCAACAAAAATAAGGCTTATAAGCGATGTGCCGCTGGGCGCATTTTTAAGTGGCGGCATTGATTCAAGCGCCATAGTTGCCGTGATGGCGCAGTTGATGTCTATGCCGGTTAAGACATTTTCAATAGGGTTTTCGGACGCAAGTTTTAATGAGACGGATTTTGCAAGGGATATCTCGAAAAAGTTCGGGACAGACCACAAAGAATTCATAATAAAGCCCGATGCTTTGGAAGTTTTGCCGCAGCTGATAAGGCATTTCGGAGAGCCGTATGCTGACTCATCGGCAATACCCACGTATTACCTTTCTAAGATGACGCGCCAGAGTGTAACCGTGGCTTTAAATGGCGATGGTGGAGATGAATCGTTTGGCGGGTACGAAAGGTATGTGGCCATGAATATGGCCGAGCGGCATAAAATATTGCCGGTTGTTTTAAATAAGCTGTTTGGAAAAGCCATAAAAAACATGCCGGAATCTACCGTTAAAAAAGATAAAATAAATAGGCTGAAGAAGTTTGTAGCATCAGCCTGCTTGAAGAAAGAAAGCAGGTATTCGGAGTTCATGTCTATTTTTAACGAAGAAACAAGGTTTAACTGTTATACCGATTTAATGAAAGATAAGACCAGGCGATTGAGCAGAAAAAATATTATTTTTAACGAATATGAAAAATCAAAGTCCCGGGATTTGATTGATTCTACGCTTTTCGTCGACCTGATGACATATATGCCGGGAGATTTGCTGCCGAAAGTGGATATTACGAGCATGGCCAATTCGTTGGAGTGCCGCTCTCCCTTTCTGGACCATAAGTTTTTGGAGTTTTCGGCGCGCATACCATCTCATTTTAAGGTTAGGGGATTTCAGACAAAATACATATTAAAAAAATCCCTCAAAAATATACTTCCGGAATCTATCTTAAAAAGAGAAAAAATGGGTTTTGGGGTGCCTATCGGTGTATGGTTTAAAAATGAACTTAAAAAATATGCACATGATATTTTAATGAGCAACGAGCATCTTAAGAGAGGTTATTTTAACCGGGAAGGCATTAAAAAGATCCTTGATGATCATGCAAGCGGAAAGGCAAATAACGGGGCCAAAATATGGTGCCTTTTAAACCTTGAGCTGTGGCACAGGGAATTTGCGGATAAATAAAGAGATTGATTATGGACTATCAAAAAGGCGGCACGCAAAAAACATATTACAGTGAAAGCGAAGTCCTAAAGCGCGCATGCCCGCTATGCGCCTATACGGATTATGCGCAGATTTACACAGAGAGAGGCAATATAGGGATAGTTAAATGTAGCGCCTGCGGTTTGATATATACAAACCCTATGGTTAAGGAGTCGGAAAAAAATTACTGGGGTGATGATAAAAAATATTACGAAGAAGCAAGGCTGATATTCGAAGGGCAGGCAAAAAATCACAGGGACTCAAATTATTTGCAGGATCTAGGCGTTATAGAAAAAATCAAGCCAACAGGCAATTTTTTGGATATAGGGACAAATATGGGTATGTTCCTGAGGAATACGCGCGGCAGGAAATGGAATGTTTTCGGCATAGACCCGTCTCCGGCGCTTTCTGAAATGGCGCGTAAATATTTCGGATTAAACGTGAAAACCTGTTATCTGCACGAAGCGGGTTTCAGCGATGAATACTTTGATGTTGTTACAATGACAGATGTTTTTGAGCATATAGCAGAACCGAAAAAGATGCTCATGGATATTAAAAAAGTGATTAAAAAAGACGGGATATTATTTATAAAAGTCCCCAACGGAAATTATAATTTATTAAAATTGCGGCTTGCCGTAGCCGCAGGAAAATTAAAAGATTACGATATATTTGATTCTTACGAGCATGTAACGCATTTCACGCATAAAACATTAAGAAGGATGCTTAAGGAGTGCGGGTTTAAAGTTGTTAAATCATGCATAGGCAGGCCCATTCAGCTGCCGGCGTGGCATAAATACATTGGCCATTATTATCAATATCCTAGTCCGTGGTTTCTGGATGCCAAAAATTATATATTGCGCAATGTATTTTACTGGATATCAAGATTGGAATTTTTAATCAGATTCGGCAATATAGGTTATTTTGCGCCGAATATTATAGTGACAGCGGTTAAAGAATGATAAAGATAGTGCTTATAATAGCGAGATTAAATATAGGCGGCTCGGCGATAAACGCTGTGTTGCTTAGCGAGGGCTTAAAAAAGGAGGGGTTTGAAACGACTCTTGTTACCGGCATGGTTGAAAAGTCCGAAGGCGATATGTCATATTTTGCGTTAGAAAAAGGCATAAATCCGGTAATCGTCAATGAGCTAGTAAGGAGCATAAGTCCTATAAAAGATATAAAAGCGTTGTGGAAAATATACAGGATTATTAAGAAAGAACAGCCTGATATAGTCCATACTCAT
>PEUD01000078.1:0-2594 GCA_002780805.1 Candidatus Omnitrophica bacterium CG02_land_8_20_14_3_00__42_8
TCTATTATTACTTTTATTGATTCTTTTGCCTCGCTGACAAGCTTAAAACCATTCTGAATTTCAGCTAAGCCAAATCTATGCGTAATCATATCCTTTACATTAATCTCCCTGTTCTTAATCAATTTCAGCGCCTCCCGATGCTCATCCGGATTTGCCGCATAACTAGATATCATTGACCTTTCGCTCCTCCAGAAAAAATCATTCATCGGAATAGAAAGATTAAAGCCCTCATCCGCTGAGGCGAAGACTAAAATCACGCCACCCCTGTCCAGGGATTTAATCGCCTGTTCAACCGCAGTCCTTGCCCCGGCACATAGGATAACAAAATCAGCCAAGCGGCCGTTATTCAGCTCCTTTAATTCTTGAGGCACATCTTCTTTTGCATTAATAATATTGTCTGCTCCGAACCTGAGCGCCTCCTTAAGCCTGTAATCATTTATGTCAGTAGCGATTATTTTACTAAATCCTTTAGCACTTAGTAACTGGATATGAAGAATGCCTGATATGCCGCTTCCTATTATAACAACAGTTTGACCCTTGCATGGCCTTTGCCAAGACATTCTCTGGCCGCGTACTGCGCAGGCAAGAGGTTCTACAAAAGTCGCTTCTTCAAAAGATACGCTAGCCGGCAATTTATACACCCCGCCTTTTTCCAGATTTATAGCTGGTATCCTTAAATATTCTGAAAATCCGCCCGGGTCAAAACTTGTCTTGCGCAGGGTCTCGCACGCGCTATGGTGGCCAGCAAGGCAATAATGGCATTCTCCACAAGGCACATGGTGTGAAGCGGAAATCCTGTCGCCGGCCTTATACCGCCTTATGCCGTCTCCTATTTCTACAACCTCTCCTGCTATCTCATGGCCTAAAACAAGAGGCACTCTATCACGGCGATACCACTCTACTACATCTGTGCCGCATATGCCGCTTGCCATTACCTTTACGAGAAGTTCGCCCGGTCCTATCTTTGGCTTTGGCTTTTCTTCAACCCGCACATCGCTATTTCCATAATACATCCCTACTCGCATAAGAAAACCACCTCAACCTCGTCCAGATTGCAATCGGGACAAGGTTTAATTCGGTTCTTGCGCTACTATCAAAGGATAATATCTTACTACTTCTCCGTTTAATAAAATTTCCACCTGATATGCTGCAGGTTCATGGAATACGATATTCATAAATTTTGATATTACAGTATGGCTGGATTTTATGTCTTTAAGCTCGAAAGTCACATCTCTTGTTTCCACTACAACCTTATTGTCTTTTGAATTTGTAATCCTTGCCTTTTCAGTAAAACTGCCTATGCCTTTAATCCATCTGTTGGCTATGAATAGCTCGTGATGGGTTGCGGGAAAAGTCCTGGCGCCTATCACTTCAAATATACCTATAAACATCATTTTACCGTTATCTTCTCTTCTTATGCTGTCGCACACGATAGAAAACTGCAAATCAGGTTTTATTAAGCTATCTTTATTCATATTTTTCTCCTCAATCTTCTTCCCAGCTTGTTATATACGGCGCGGATGGGATAAAACCAAATACGCTGCTTACAGCATTGGAATCAAAACTTATAGTAGGACTTCCAGTAATGGTAGTGTCAAATTCAGCTCCGCTTTCTACAAATATCGCTCCGTCTATGACAGGGTTTCCGCTCACTTTCAATGTCCCTATAACCCAGATTATTCCAGAAAAATGTCCGCCTGTTATGTTAAGGTCTCCGTTTACTACTAAAATCCCGCTCCCTGACCAGCCGCTCGCTGTTATCTTCATCTCTGCTAGAGAGTTTATATCCACCCATGTAACATGGTCAACAGGAGTTATATTATTTGCAGGGTCACTATAAAGATGCGTAGCGCCATTCCTCATTGCTTCCTTAGAAATTCCGAACACATCTTCGAAATTAAACACCCCATTCTCTTCATCTATCGTGCCATTCACCTGTGCGCTTCCTTTTACTTCTACATCTCCGCTTGCAGTAATAGCAGATGTAATATCTCCTGAACTAGCAGGGTTTAACGGCCTTTCAACTATAGCGCTTACTTTCCGAATAGCGTTATTCGGATCAGATTCATTTGTGCCAGGCACTCCTCCTGTAGAGTTTATCAGATATTTCGTGGAAGTCAGCGCAGTAGTCTGCGTAGAATAAGCTCCTATCCCAAGTGTTCCTGATAAGGGGAGGGTATTCGGCAATTCAACGATAGCCCTGTCCACACCTGCCTCTGCAAGCCATAGAGCCTGCACACCATCTCTTTCTTTATCAGCCGCTCTTTTTTCTCCGATAGTCCTGGCAGAAAAACTGGTAGCGAGTATTACCAATACCGCTACCACCATGTAAGCCGTAACCAATATGAACCCTTTTTTATTCTTCAAATTCAGCATGCTTAATTCCTGAGCCGCACCTGCGAATTAAAAGTTATTGTAGACTGCATTGCTGTAAAACCAGGGAATGTATTTTTCTGCGCAGTGACGCTTATATTGACCACGTTAGGATTTGCAGCGCTTCTATTAAAACTCACTGCTGAAATATTATTTCCCAAAACCTTCTGGCTTCCTGATTGCGTCCTCAGTAATTGCGCTCCATTTAAACCGCCAAGGGC
>PEUD01000078.1:2644-5877 GCA_002780805.1 Candidatus Omnitrophica bacterium CG02_land_8_20_14_3_00__42_8
GAATCTGAAACGTAATAGAACTGTAATTCGTTCCATTTGCAGGGACACCTGTTATTGTGGAAACACCTGTCTGACGAAGTTCTCTTATCATAGAATCCAGGCCATTACGGCATGCCTGCTGCACGCTTATCTGCGACTCGCCCGCGCTCAATGAATTCTTGGCAGTAGCTAATACGCTGAAAATAGCGGCAGAGATTATAGAAAATAAAAATACGGCTATTATTATTTCAAGTAATGTAAAACCTTTATCGTTTCTCGTCATCTTTGAGCCATTAAGGTAGCGATCTGGCCGGGAGAATCCAGTCTTCCGTTTGCATTTGAATCTTCTCCGGCGTCCAGGACTCCGTTAAGATTTTTGTCTTCTCCTATAACCCTGTTCGAACGGGTCCTCCAGGATACGCTGACAAAAACCTGTAAAAGGTTATGATTGGAATTATTGATTGAAATAGCGCCCTTTGCTTCGCCTGAAGAAAATCCATTCGGGTTAAAACTTGTCCCGTTATAAGTTGTATATAAATCCGTAAAACTTGAATTGCGCATCTCTTCCAGCTTTGCCTGGCATGCCGCTACAGCCAGGGTAAGCTTGCCGGAGTTTTCGTTCAGAGATATCATGTGGGCAAAAACGCCTAGAAGCCCCACCAGCGCCACAATGAGCACGCCGACTCCTATCATCAGCTCAAGTAATGTGAAGCCGGATTTATTATTTTTACAAAACATGTTACCACCTAAAAGTCATGCCGCCGCCTATAAAGCACTCTTTATCTCTAATTACAGATTCTATATAAGCCATACCTCTCTTGTCAAACATTTCTTTTGTAAGTTTTAATCTTACTCCGCCTTCTTCAATATCTGATGTTTCCAGGATTAGCTCTTTATCTCCGGCTATTTTCCACCTGCCGGACAAAATAATCCTTCTTTTCAGTTTTTTAGCTTTAGATATTCCTATGCCTATATCAAATGCCAAAGATTTTTCTTTGCCTTTTGAAACTAAAGTACCCAAGGTAGACCTGAAATTAAACCCTGAGTTAATATTTTTATCCAGCTCATAGTTGATTCTACGTCTTTCTGAAATACCCCAGGAACCCCTGAAAGTAATAATCTGGGATTCTTCCCCGTATTTATATACTATTTCGTTATTCTTATTTATCTCCCACGCGCCTGATAAGACAAGGCTATCCGTATCATCTCTATTCCGCTCAATGCCAAACGTAAGCCTGTTGTTTTTATCAGCCTGCCAGGAGCCGTAAAGTTTTATTATACAGCCCAAGCTTTTATTTTCCCCTGCCTTTGAATTTATCAAAAATGCGATTTCATTGCTTTTTGCGTCTATTAATTTAGTCTTCAGGGTAAGCCTATTGCCCTCGCACTGATTATTCCATTTATTCAGGGTAAAAACCAGATTATGATCTTTATCCAAAGAATATTTGCCTGAAAATTTTATCTTCTGCGGGATATCTATGCCGGAGGATTTATTGACTTCGTAGAAAAGCGCGTTGTTCTCATCTGTCATGAACCTTCCATTAACCACTTGGCGGAATTTCTTAACCCCGGACTTTCTAGCGCCTGGCAGGCTTCCGATAATAAGCCTGTTAAACGGGTCTATTTCATAAAAAACTTTCTCCATCCGCATGCCAACTGCCTCTCAAAGTTGACACTGTGACAATGTCAGAGTGTCAACTTACAGCGCCTTTTTAAAGCGGACTCATATCCCATTAATAAAATACCTTCTCAAGGCATAATCCTTTGGCAGGCGCGGTCTGGCCCGCGGAAGGCCTATGCCTTTTCTCCAGAATTTCTTTTACTGTTTCCGGTTTAAATCTGCCTCTTCCTACCTCTATCAGTGTGCCTGCGATATTGCGGACCATATTATACAAAAACCCGTCCGCCTGGACATAAATTTCTACAAGCGGAGGCCTTGAAACTATCTCTATTTTTTTAACGGTCCTGATTGAATCTTTTTCTTTTTTATCACTGGCCTGGAACGATCTGAAATCTTTTTTGCCTAATAGATATCTGCAGGCCTTTCTCATTGCGGAAATATTCAGATCATAGGAAAGATAATCGGCGTGCTTCTCAAGTAAAGGCGACCGAGACTTTCTGTTGACTATGGTATATTTATATAATTTACCTTTTGAATCAAACCTGGAGTGGAAATTCAGAGCAGCTTCTTCTGCCGAAACTATTGAGATGGCGGCCGGCAACAGGCTATTTAAACCGTTTTTGATGTTATAGAGAGGAAGGTTTGAATCTGTCTTGAAATTCGCGGCCTGGGCTTTTGCGTGAACGCCTGAATCAGTCCTGGAAGCGCCTATAAGAGAGATTTTGTTACCAAGAAGTTTTTTCGCTGCTTTTTCTATTTCTTCCTGAATAGTCCTTAATTTTTTGCTGTTAACCTGCGCCTGCCAGCCGTTAAAACCTGTGCCGTCGTATTCAATTATTAGTCTAATATTACGCATTCTGCGATCTGCACGGCATTTGTAGCTGCACCCTTGCGCAAATTATCAGCCACCACCCAGAGCCAGAGTCCATTTTTCACAAACGGGTCTTTTCTTACGCGGCCCACAAAAACCTCGTCTTTGCCTTCTGCGTCTTTCGGCATAGGATACAAATTGTTCTGAGGATCATCCATCAGGATTATTCCGCTGGATTTGGACAGAATGTCTTTAACTTCTTCAGAAGAGATATTCTTATCAGTTTCAATATAAATGGCTTCTGAATGCCCTGTCCTTACAGGCACCCTGATAGTGGTCGCGGAAATATTTATTTTGTCATCGTGCATGATCTTGTGAGTTTCTTTTACTAATTTCCACTCTTCGCTGGTGTAATCAGAATCGCTGAATCCTCCTATCTGAGGAAACACGTTATACGCCAGCTGTTGAGGCATTGCCATGTTATCAGCCTTTGCCTGCACGCTGACATAACCACCTTCCGCAATTTTTGAATTCTCTTCTTTTAATTGCTCAACAGCTGATTTGCCCGCACCGGACGAAGCCTGAAGAGTAGTCACAATTACTCTTTTTATACCCGTTCTTTTATAAATGGGCCATAAAGCAACTACCATTTGTATTGTGGAACAATTAGGATTCGCTATTATGCCTTTATGTTTTTTTACGTCTTTAGCGTTGACTTCCGGCACTACAAGCGGGACATTAGGGGCCATCCTGAAGTCCGCTCCGTTATCAATTACAACCGCGCCTCTTTTTACCGCTTCATCCGCATAAGTAGCAGCTGCG
>PEUD01000152.1:0-2664 GCA_002780805.1 Candidatus Omnitrophica bacterium CG02_land_8_20_14_3_00__42_8
GCCTGTGTATTTTCTTGGTTTTGTCTATCGTTGGCTTTGTGCTACTCATAAGCCAACGAGAACATGTTTTAAGAATGTGGCTAAAACAACATTTTAAGAATATTTTTACATTTTCATCTTTTTCGTAATCGATTCTTGATAAAATTATTCCTAATTCTTCTACCGTTTTTGGCTCAAACCAATAATCTATTCTTTCAATTTTTGATTTCGGGATCTGCGGTTTATATTTTCTAGAAGTAAATAAAGTTCTGTCTTCTAAGAAACTCAAATCATCAATAAATTTACCAACTTTATTTTTTAACAAAGTGGGTTCTATGGGTGTACATTTAGCCTTAGCGATAAGTTCAGCACTATAATTAATATCTGTTCCGCTAGCAAAATACCCCCGTGCAATAGCACATGCTAACGTCGTACCGCTCCCCATAAACAAATCGTTAACATGGAATGGCCCAAAACCAATAAGATATTCATCCATTAATTTTTCTACTAGTTGAGGAATGAATTTAGCGGGATAGCGATGGTAACAATGTGTTAATTTGGAAGTCTGGCTTGGCGTAGTTCCTTCAAAGCTCCAATCAGAAGAAATTTTAGTACTCTTAAATAAATCTAAAATCTGATCTGAATCAAGGATTCTACTTTTTTTCGGAGATTTTTCTAGAATTATGGTTTGCATAGGATTTAAACAAAAAACCCCCGCTTCTTAAGCGAAGGTTTGAATTATTTTAACGTGGCAGTTCCCCCTTCAAACATACCACCCTTTAATAACAAAAATGATACTATCATCAAATCCTACCCTTGTCAATCATTTTCTCCCCAACAATTCATCTACCCCCACGCCAAAAGCATCGGCTATTTTGATTAATGTCTTCATAGAAGGATTGGGAGTATAGCCAGATTCTATCTTAGCCAAAGTACTATAAGGGATATCGGCCTTTTTAGAAAGTTTATCCTGAGTTATTTTAAATCTTTTCCTTAGTTCTTTTATTCTTTTGCCTAAATTAATACTTGACATAACCATCCATATTTTGCTATTATTAAATGGAAGAGCACCTTATCGCTTCACCAACGTTATTCTACCATATAACTTGCTTTTTAAAACTAAATACTTTTCTTGAAATAATTTTAATCTTTGTTCTTTGAAGCAAAATTTTTCGGTTTTTTATATGAGGCGGGTGTGCCCGCACCACGCCCGCCCATAGCAAGGTGCTTCTCAAGCATTGTTTGCAAGAGGCTCTGCGTTGCCGCGTCCGTAGATTTTTTTAGAGTGTTGTAGCGGCAAGCGGACAAACCGTTCTTAAAAACAATTTAATTTCGGACGCAAGCGGCTGGCGGCTGCCCGCAGAGGTTGTCCGACAACCCCTGTTTTGGTAGTCGCAGGCTTTAGCCTGCGAGAAATTGTCGACGATAACGCAACCTAAAGGTTGCGGCTACCATGTAAATTTGGTAATTGTCGGACAGCCTCCGCACCCAGCCGCCAGCCGCCAGCCGTAGCAGAGCCGATCACGCATTGCATTAGCTCGAAGCGAGCGGCCAACCGAACGCCAAAGGAGCCCTGCCCCAAAGTATGGCGACTGATGCACGCTAGAGACGGAAGGTACCTTCCGTCTCTTCTTACAAAACGCCCCCTATCCTGACTGGCGGAGAGTCAGGGATTCGAACCCTGGATACAGCTTTTCAACCGTATATCGGTTTAGCAAACCGACGCACTCGACCGCTATGCGAACTCTCCGAATTTATCTTCAGGGGTTAATTTTATCACATATCAACGATAGTATCAACACTTCATTTTGGGCAAATTCTATTAGTCATACCCGTATTTTTTGATAAACCAGGTTTTGACTATCTGGACAAAAAAGAGGTAAGTAACAACTATAAGAAAAAGCGCAAGAAAATATGCCGGCGGCGGAGCTACGAATCCGAAAGGTCTCGCAAGAGGAGAAAACGGTATAAATATTCCAAGGCTTACAATAAATATTGAAGTAAAAATGAGGAAATTACTGGGCATAGACTCAATAAAAGGAATTTTTCCTGTGCGTATAACATGTATCACGAGGGTCTGGGTGCAGAGAGATTCTATAAACCATCCTGTGTGAAACAATTCAGCCCTGGCGTGGAATATAAGCAGCATTACTCCATAGGTAAAGAAATCATATACAGAGCTTATCGGCCCGATGATAAGCATGAATTTCTTAATGGCTTTTACATTCCATTGCCTCGGGTTCCTGAGATACTCCTTGTCTACCTGGTCACTGGGAATAGCTACCTGGGACAGGTCATAAAGAAAATTATTCAGAAGTATTTGTATGGGGAGCATGGGCAGAAACGGTAAAAATAAACTACCTCCCGTCATGCTGAACATGTTGCCGAAATTAGAGCTTGAGCCCATCTTTATATATTTGACAATATTTCCAAAAGTTTTCCTGCCTTCTATGACGCCGTCTTCAAGGACCATGAGGCTTTTCTTGAGCAGAATTATATCAGCTGATTCCTTGGCAATATCAACCGCGTTATTCACCGAGATGCCCACGTCTGAAGTCTTTAACGCAGGCGCGTCATTTATGCCGTCTCCCAGATACCCTACAATATGCTTATTCTCATGAAGGGCCCTTATTATTCTTTCTTTCTGCAAAGGTGAAAGCCTTGCAAAAACAGTTGTATTTTTCA
>PEUD01000152.1:2726-6063 GCA_002780805.1 Candidatus Omnitrophica bacterium CG02_land_8_20_14_3_00__42_8
ATGTCAAGCCCCACTTCACTGCATATCTTCTTAGCAACCAATTCGTTATCACCTGTAAGAACTTTTACTTCTATGCCTAATTTATTTAAGGCCACTATAGCGCGCCTCGCGGAAGACTTCGGAGGATCAAAAAATGCAACATAACCTTTAAGTACCAGGTCCTTTTCGTCGTCCTTTGAATAAACATCTTTCTTTGCTTCAATATCCTTATACGCTATTGCCAGGACCCTGAAGCCATCCGAACTCAGATTGTCATATTCCTCTTTTAGGTCTGATAATATCAGGTCTTCTATATCAAGTATTTCGCCTTCCAATTCATATTTTGAACATCTTTTGAATATCTCTTCAGGTGCGCCTTTTGCGATAAGCACATGCTTGCCATCCATATCCACCACTACAGACATTATCCTTCTGGAAAAATCAAAAGGTATCTCGTCTACCTTCTTGAACTGCTTAACCAATATCTTTTCATACTTGAGAATGGCCCTGTCCAAAAGGTTTTTCAGGCCTGTCTGGTAAAAGCTATTGATGTACGCTAACCTGAGTACGCCTTCATCTTCTTTTCTTATCACGTCGCAATGTTTTTCAAGCACGATCTTATCCATTGTAAGCGTGCCTGTCTTGTCAGTGCATAATACGTCCATGGCCCCGAAATTCTGTATTGAGTTAAGACGCTTCACGATAACCTGTTTCTTAGACATGGCTATCGCGCCCTTGGAAAGATTTATGGCAACGAGCATTGGCAGCATCTCAGGCGTAAGCCCGACTGCCACGCCCAGAGAAAAAAGCAAAGACTCTATAAAATTACCCCGCCGCAAAGCATTTATGCTGAATATAAATAAAACCATGAATAACATGGCCCGTATCATAAGCCATGTAAATTGATGCATCCCCTTGTCAAAACTGGTCTCTACCCTTATTGTAGCGAGTCTTCGAGAAAGCTCTCCGAACTGTGTGGAGAGCCCTGTTTTTACAGCCACACCTAATGCCGTGCCGCTTACCACGCTTGAACCCATGAAAACTATATTTGTCAATTCTGATAATGAGGAATTTTTAGGGCTTACTGGATCTGCGAATTTTTCTATAGGAAAAGTCTCTCCTGTCAGAGACGCCTGATTTATAAATAAATCTTTGCAGGATATTATCCTCAGGTCGGCCGGGATCATGTCTCCCGCGTACAAATCAATGATATCGCCTGGGACTATCTCTTTGATTTTTATTTCTTTAGGCCTGGAATTTCTGAAAACAGTGGATGTCGCGCGCACCATTTCGATTAACTTTTCAGCTTCTTTTCCCGCGCGGTATTCCTGCACAAAGGAAAGCAATACGCTCATTATCGCCATAAAAGAAACTAAAATCGCGTTTATCTTCGCTCCAAAAAACAGAGAAAATCCCGCAATGATCAGGAGAACTATTACAAGGGGATTAACGAATTTGGAAAGGATCTGCACCAGGATAGTTCTTTTTTTCTTCTTGGCGGGTTCGTTGTGGCCGTATTCTAAAATACGTTTTCTGGCCTCTTCCTCGGAAAGCCCCTTTATGGAAGTATTTAATTTTTCAAAAAGAACTTCCGCAGGGCAACTTATATAATCGAAATCTATGTGTTTATGCTTTTGATTTCCGTTTGCCATAAAAAAACTTTTTCATTAAATAACTTGCTTCATTTTCCAATATGCCTTTTTTAACTTTTATTCTATAATTTAATTTTTTATTATTCAATATCTTGAATACTGAATCGTGCGCCCCGGTCTTCGGATCCTTTGCGGCGTATATCAAATTTTTTATCCTGCTTAAAACCATTGCCCCGGCGCACATAGCGCAAGGTTCAAGCGTGGAATACATCGCGCAATTTATTAATCTTTCGCTCTGCAGAAAATTTGCCGCCTGGGTAATGGCTATTATCTCCGCGTGAGCCGTAGGGTCTTTTAAAGTTTTAATCTGATTGTGCGCCCTGCCTATTATTTCGCCTTTATGCACGATAATGGCACCCACGGGTACCTCGTCATTCTCAAATGCCTCCACTGCCTCTTTCAAAGCTTCTTTCATGTAGTATTCGTGGTTTTTCATAAAAAGTATATTGCCCCTCGCCGCATGAAATATGAACAATGGCGGCTCGGGACAAATTTTACTTCGTAAAATTTGGCGGAAGGAGCAGGATTTGAACCTGCGAGGCTTTTCAGCCTGGGCGTTTTCGAGACGCCTGGATTAAACCACTCTCCCATCCTTCCGGTTTAAGATATTATAATTCAACCCCGTCTATATTTAAAGCTCTTTTTACTATCTCGTAAGTTTATAAAACGAGTATTGCTTGAAATGTAAACTTACAATAGACTCCAATTCTCTCTATACTCTGCTGATTTTGGCTTTCGCTGTCTTTTAGCAGCTTCTACTAAACTAATTTTGCTTCTGTAGCTAGAAAATATAGGCTGAGGCATGATATAAAAAATGTTAAGATCTTGTATATAAATTATCGCGAAATCAAAATCGTTTTTGTTGTAATATTTTCGCATCATTCTCCGCCGATTAGTTTTTGTCAACCTGACATCTACTTTATAAGCACCTCTATAAAACCACGCGCTTTTCACTTATATCCTTAAAAGTTTTTCGTTGCTATCAATAGCTAAATCATAAGGTAATCTATCTCCTATAGGCTTCAAAACTTTAAATCCTCTTTTAAGCAATTCTGTTACAACAGCTGATTCTGCAATGTCTGCTTTAAGTTTTGTATCCATAAATTCATCTTCGCTCAATGTTCAAACCTATCATAAGCAAATGCAAACTTAGTGTCCATAGAATATATCTGTGGAATATATGGCAATACTAAATGCCATAATTTCATGCTATTTTCTATATTGAAATGAATTCGATAATATTCTTTTCTCTTGCCGCTTCTCCATCTTCTCTCGGGATTGGTAATTCCGTTAATGCCAAATGTGAATGAGATATGATCTAATAGTCTCTTAACCTCTTCCTGCGAAAAACTATGCGTTGCAATTGTGAAACTTGGCTTTAAGAAATAAATGGATCCATCTTTATGGATTTTTTTTCTTTTCCTTACGCTACCATCATCACATAGAAGCATTGCCAATCCAACTGGATGATCCATAAATCTAATTTTCGGAGTTATATATTTCCTGCTATCCTTTCTAAACCACTGACTTACGATTCTTAACCTTCTGCCAGCTGTAAAGGAAAATAGGAATTTCTTAAAACTTTCCCTTTTTTTCCCGTTCTGAGATATGTGAATTACAGGTTTACTAATTCCAAATAATCTAACTAACTCATCCCGTTTCCATTCGACCAAGTCAGCACATTTTTCGCAATGAGAGATAGTCCA
>PEUD01000062.1:0-5588 GCA_002780805.1 Candidatus Omnitrophica bacterium CG02_land_8_20_14_3_00__42_8
CATTAGCGGCTGTTAAATCTGGAAATAAGCACAAATTGCGCTTTATCAAGTCCTTTCTCTCTATTTAAAAGAGCGAGTTTTGTGACATCCTATTTTTATATTAGGCTGTCACGAAAGTCGTTCCAGCCTATGATTACAGCGATTACATCGTCGATAAATAATCTCCTGAATCTGTATTTTTAATCTCTGTAATCAAGGGCGGCACTTTTGTGACGCCCTATTTTTTATATCTCTTTAACTGCCTTTCTATCTGTTGTTTTCTCTGTGTAATTTTATCCATATCCGCCTGGATCTTTTCCATATTCTTCGGCAGAATAACTATCTCAACTCTTCTATTCTGCTTTTTACCTGCTACAGTATCGTTGGAAGCTACAGGCCTGTATTCGCCATAACCTATCGCAGCCACTCTTTTTGGATTTATGCCTTTCGTATCCACAAGATAATGCAAAACGCTGGTAGCCCTTGAAGTAGAAAGTTCCCAATTAGATTTCCACTTAGAATGCTTTATGGGCTCATTGTCAGTATGGCCTTCGATGCCTATATTTCTGTCTTCCACGTTCTCTTTCAGGACAACTGCTATTTTATCAAGGGCCGAAAATGCCTCTGACTTGATATCTGTCTTTCCAGAATCAAAAAGCACTTCCGTAAGAAACACTATTGCAAGGCCTTTCTGAGCCATCTCAAGCCGCACGCTCTTATCGTCTATTTCCTGTTTTAATTTTTCTTCCAGAAGCTGTTTAGCCTTATCCAGCTCGGACAGTTCATTCTCCTTCTGCTCCTGCAGACTTGCAAGCCTTGCATTCAGGGCTTCTATCTCGTTTCCAAGCGAATCTATCCTATCCACGTCACTCTTATGCCTCATTTGGAACGTAACCGAACACCCTGATACGGCAAGAGAAACCAAAGTTAAAACCAAAACCGTAAACATCCTTTTTTTCGCTGCCATAATATCCCCCTATATGTTTTCATTAATCATACTACACCTTATGCATAAAGTCAAGAATTTTTGGTGGCCTTTAGCTAAGGCAAAGCAAGCTTTGCGGCTACAATACATGGATGTAGCTGCAGGGCCTTGCCCTGCCCAAAGGCGATGTAGTTATTTGAATAGTGTATTTTTTATTATAAATGACGCAAACACTATTGAAACCATTGACATTAATTTTATCAGAATATTTAATGACGGGCCTGACGTATCTTTGAACGGGTCTCCTACTGTGTCGCCTACAACGCATGCTTTATGGGCCAAGGAACCTTTTCCGCCGCAATGGCCTTCTTCAATATATTTCTTCGCGTTATCCCACGCCCCGCCTGAATTCGCCATCATAACAGCCAGCACAAATCCTGTAACAGTCGCTCCCATAAGAAGCCCTCCGACCGCATTAATCCCCGCCAGAAGCCCTGCTGCAATAGGAGCTGTTATGGCTAAAAGCGACGGAATTACCATTTCTTTTTGCGCCGCGACCGTCGCGATGTTCACGCAGGCCGCGTAATCAGGCTTTGCCTTGCCTTCCATAAGCCCTGCGATTTCTTTAAACTGCCTTCTCACTTCTACGACAATCTTCGCTGCCGCTCGCCCAACCGCGGTCATCGTCATAGAGCAGAATAAAAATGGGAGCATGCCGCCAACGAATAAACCTATCAAGACACAGGGATTCATAAGGCTAAGGTCCATTGTCTTGCCAAATAAATATACCTGGTCCCTGTAAGCCGCAATCAAAGCCAGGGCTGTCAATGCAGCTGAACCAATGGCAAAACCCTTACCGGTAGCAGCAGTTGTGTTTCCCAGCGCATCAAGCGCATCTGTCCTTTTTCTAACTTCAGGCGCGAGATGAGACATCTCCGCATTTCCTCCCGCATTATCAGCGACAGGGCCATATGCGTCAGTTGCAAGAGTAATCCCGAGAGTAGAAAGCATGCCTACTGCTGAAATCGCTATTCCATATAATCCTGAATTAAAATTTGCAGCTCCGCCTGAAAGGAAATAACTTGCCATAATAGCAACGCAGACTACCAGGACAGGTATTGCTGTTGACATCATGCCAACAGCAAGGCCGCCTATTATAACTGTCGCAGGGCCTGTAACGCTGGCATCAGTAATTGTTTTAGTAGGCTTAAAAGTGCTCGATGTGTAATATTCTGTTGAAAGCCCAATCAAAACGCCTGCTGCAAGGCCTGATATAACTGACCAGTAAACCCCCATGTGCTGGGCGCCTAATGTATGCCTCACCAGAAAATAAGATGCTGCTGCAACTATAAAAGAACTTACAAATACACCTTTTCTTAAAGCAGCTAAAAGCACCGGCTGACTTGCATCCTCTTTGCTCCTTACAAAAAATGTGCCTATAATAGACGCTAATACTCCTACCGCTGCCATGACCATGGGCACTGTCACCCCCGCCAAACCTAACCCCGCGGCAACTCCTAATGCGGAAGTAGCGACAATAGAACCTACGTATGATTCATAAAGATCCGCGCCCATGCCTGCTACGTCACCTACGTTATCGCCTACGTTATCCGCGATAACAGCAGGATTCCTTGGGTCATCTTCCGGTATCCCTGCCTCTATTTTTCCTACAAGGTCAGCTCCTACGTCTGCTGCCTTTGTAAAAATACCTCCTCCTACGCGGGCAAAAAGCGCCTGAGAACTTGCGCCCATACCGAAACAAAGCATCGTAGAAGTAACCGCGCCTATCTTATCTACCCCGGCAGGCAGAGGATATACTGAATAATACCAGTTTAAAAAATAATACCATATGCTAAGGTCTAAAAGACCGAGACCTACAACTGTAAGGCCCATTACAGCCCCGCTTGAAAACGCGACCCTGAGCCCTGAATTTAGACTCTTCATAGCTGCAGCCACGGTCCTATTCGAAGACTGAGTAGCTATTGTCATGCCTATAAAACCGGAAAGCCCTGAAAAAAATCCTCCTGTTAAAAATGCAAAAGGCACAAATATAGGCAGGTATTTAAATAGTGATAACGCTAAAAGAATAAAAAACACTATTATAAAAAATAAAGAGACCGCCATATACTGCCTCTTCAGGTACGCCCTTGCGCCTATCCTGACAGCATCTGCAATCTCTTTCATTTTTTCATTTCCTTCATCTTTCCTGAGTATTGACACTGCGAAATAAAACGCGAAACCCAGCGCCAATATAGAACCCACGGGTGCTAAAAATAACATCTTTTACTTCTCCTTTCTATTATACGGACTTCTCGACTCTGCTAACATGATAAGCTCTCCTGATCGCTCGAAGAATACTATAATCACAATATTGTTCGAGCGGACATTCTGACTATTCATGCAAGCCTAGTCGAGAACTTATTATATTCTAAATGCCTGCTCCCGCTTTGACCCCACCGAAACCATTCCTATCTTCACATTCAAAAGCTTTGATAGCCTCGCCAGATACTTTTTTGCATTCTCAGGCAGATCTTTATACTTAGCCGCCGAAGTAGTGTCCTTCATCCATCCATCGCGCACTTCATACACAGGAATGCACTTTTCAAGTATATCTATGTCCGCCGGGAAATCTTTATAAACCTTTCCTTTATATCTGTATCCCGTGCATATTTTTATTTTATCCATTTCATCAAGCACGTCCAGCTTTGTAACTACTATTTCATCCATGCCGTTAACTGTTACAGCGTGTTTAACTATCACCGCGTCAAACCATCCGCACCTTCTCGGCCTGCCTGTAGTAGCCCCGAATTCTTTGCCCTTAGTCCTTATCTTCTCCATGAGGCCTTTTTTAAATTCCGTAGGGAAAGGCCCTTCCCCGATTCTTGTAGTATACGCCTTTACAACGCCTATAACTTTATCTATCCTGGTAGGGCCAACACCTGCGCCTGTGCATGCGCCTCCTGCGGTCGCGCTGGAAGAAGTGACATAAGGATATGTCCCATGGTCTATGTCTAAAAGAGTGCCCTGGGCGCCTTCAAATAAAATGTCCTTTTTCTTAGCTATGGCTTTATTTAAAAGCGAAGAAACATTTACCAGATATTTTTTAATCTTTTTGCCGTATTCCAGGTATTCTTTATAGATCTGGCCAAAATTAAATTCGTCCGAGTCCTCTAAATTAGCGGAAAGTTTTCTTCTGAGAGTTTCTTTATTCACGATATCTATCATCCTGATGCCGCAGCGAGCCATCTTGTCTACATAACACGGCCCTATGCCTCTCCCCGTAGTGCCTATATGAGCCCCGCGCCTTTTATCTATCACTTTATGATACGGTAATATCACGTGGCTGGACTCGCTTATAAGAAGGTTTCCGTCGATCTTGATGCCTTTGGCCTTGAGCATGTCAATCTCTTTCAGAAGGGCCTCAGGATCAACCACCACGCCATTCCCTATTACGCAAAGCTTGCCTTTTCTTAAAATTCCTGAAGGTATAAGATGCAGGATAAATTCCCTGTCTCCGATCACTACTGTATGGCCCGCATTATTGCCGCCCTGATACCTTACAATAATATCGGCATCGCGGCTCAGGATATCGATGATCTTGCCCTTGCCTTCATCTCCCCACTGCGCTCCAATCACTACTTTACAAGACATAAAAACTCCATTTTAGTCTATACATAACGGAGCAGCGAAGCGAGCATAGCGAGCTTCGCGCTAATATGAACGCGGAGCTTCCTTCGGCTTGGTTCGACTGCGCTCACCACAAGCCGCTCAGGACAGGCCGCTCCGCTGCTCCAGTATATAAAAATTACGGTGTCATTGTAAATATCTTCCTGGCTATCTCCGGATATTTCGCTATAAATCGCAGCTCGTCGTGCGTAAGCGGCTGCTGGGTATGCACATTGGCATATCTGACGAGTTCGAGTATATTTGCCGCCTCTAAGTCGTTTTTAAATTTTATCTCCAGCTTATCATATACATTCCTGAATCCTTTTATGCCGGAATATTCGCCCGCGATAATCTGCCTGCCTGTTTCTATAAATTCAGGCTCTCCTCTCCCCAGCTCCTCAAAATCATAAAGTTCATAATTACGCCTGTCTTTCAATGCCCCGTCCGCATGAATGCCGGATTCATGGGCAAATGCGTTTGCGCCAATACCTGGATGATTTATGGGTATAGGCACCTTGAACGCGTAAGAAGCGTATTTACCTATCTTCCATGCGTGGTTAAGTTTAACCATTTCATCCAAATGGTACTTACCGGCGAACCCGCTGGAATATTTAATCGCGAGTATGACAGAGACAAGGTCTGCGTTTCCTGCCCGCTCTCCTATGCCGTTTACAGTGGTATTTATATACGCGTCGCAGCCTGCGTCTATCGCCGCCTTTGCGCCCGCGACAGAACACGCGATCACCATCCCTAAATCATTATGGCAGTGAAGCTCTATGGGTAATTTCACCTCGCTGGCCAGTATCTTTACTCTCTTATAAATCGTAAAAGGGTCATCGTAACCAAGCGTATCGCAATACCTGAACCTGTCTGCGCCGTGGTCTTTTGCCGCCTTTGCGAATTTTATAAGATACGGCAGGTCTGTCCTTGATGCGTCCTCCGCGTTTACACCTACGATCTTTAATTTCTTTTTCCTTGCCAAGTCAACGGCGTCTGTCATCATAAGCAAGATATCGTC
>PEUD01000062.1:5626-6057 GCA_002780805.1 Candidatus Omnitrophica bacterium CG02_land_8_20_14_3_00__42_8
GTTCGGAGGTAGATATTGAAAGATTCAGATTTTCAACATCCGTCATTTCGCATGCTTTCTTTACATCGTCTTTTATGGCCCTTACCCACCCATTCAGGACAATAGGTTTTAAAACGCCGGCCTTTACTAATTCCATATTCGCGTTCAGATAATTTGTCTCGTGGCGCGTAACAGGAAAACCGAACTCACTGCCATAAACTCCCATATCGTTCAGAAAAATATTGATCATGGTCTTTTGAAGCTTGGCCAGGCCTAATTTGGCAGTCTGCACCCCATCCCTGTTTGTTACATCAATAATATAAATCTTATTATTTTTCATAGAATCGTCCTTTTATTGTAGAGGACAGGCATGCCTGTCCCCTGCCCAATAACATTTCACAATTTGATTAACGTTGCGTCCAATATATTCTTATTTTTCCTTATCTCGTTTA
>PEUD01000033.1 GCA_002780805.1 Candidatus Omnitrophica bacterium CG02_land_8_20_14_3_00__42_8
ATTTTTATTTTAGCCGCCGCTATTACCAAGCTAGAAAGGCAGGTATTGATGCGGGATAAATGGTGGGTAGTTATACCTATAAGTCTTTTACTTGCTGGTTGTTCTACAGTTTCCAGCAAGAGGCTAAGCACTCTTGAAATAAAAGTAAGCACTTTAGAAACGAAAGTTGATTCGGTTGAACAGAGACAATCCGCTGTCGAAAATCAAAGCGGCGAATCTCGGGAATCCGTGGGGTATGTTAAAGGAAAGATAGACAATATGCCTAAGGGGCCTTCGACAGTTGTGGTAAAGGGATTAGAGGGGAATAAAGGATATGTCTCCGGAGTTTATAAGAAAGATTTAACTAAAAAAGAGATACAGATTGCTTTAAAGAATGCCGGTTTCTATAGCGGCATGATTGATGGCGTAATCGGTAAAAATACTAAAAATGCCATAAAAGAATTTCAGAAAGCAAACGGCTTAAAGGCAGATGGTAAAGTGGGCAAGAAAACAAGGAATATATTAGCGCAATATCTAAAAGAATAATTTAATAGTATAGGAATTTCCTTTTTGCGCGGAGCTTCCTTCGGCTTGGTTCGACTGCGCTCACCACAAGCCACTCAGGACAGGCCGCTCCGCTACTCTAAAAGATTCTGGAGCAGCGAAGCGAACAGAGTGAGCTTCGCATTAACTTGTTTAATAGCATAGGAAATTATATTAACCTTTTTAATCTCAAAATGCCCTAAGGTGACACTCTGACATTGTCAGAGTGTCACCTTAGAGGTAGGACATAAGAATATTTTTCTCTGTTCCATTTTTTTTGGGCGGGCAGATTTGGCTTGACATAATAAAAAAAGGTGGTATAATTCAAAATTAATAAATACCTTTAAATCAGCACCGAGAGGCTGAAAAGGGAGTAAAAAGTGAAGATAGCGGATTTTATAATTTTAGTATATAATGGGCTTAATCAGAGATGATTAAGCCTTTTTTTGGTCACCTACGAGGTTTTTAAAACGAGGATAGCATGTCGCTAAAACAGGTCTTTACAAAAGAAGAGATAGAACGCGCGATTACCAGGATAAGCCATGAGATTATAGAAAACAATAAAGGCGTTAAAGGCCTTGTTATAATCGGGATACGGACAAGAGGATATGTTATTGCAGAGCGCATCGCAAAGATGATAAATAATTTATATGGCACGAAATTAGACGTAGGGGCTTTGGATATAACCTTTTACAGGGATGACCTGAGCGCCATATCCAAACAGCCTGTAATCCATAATACCGAGATAGGGTTTGACATAGAGAATAAAAATATAGTGCTTGTGGATGATGTTTTATATACGGGCCGCACTATCAGGTGCGGCTTGGACGCCCTTATAGATTTTGGAAGGCCTAAAACAATACAGCTTGCGGTCCTTATAGACAGGGGTCACCGTGAGCTTCCCATACGGGCTGATTACGTGGGGAAAAATATCCCGACTTCGCAGAAAGAGCTCGTGCAGGTGAAATTGCAGGAGACGGATAGCGAGGACAGTGTCACCATTGTCGCCGAAGGCGAAAATGGTCCTGAGCGAACGTAATAAGGCGACAAATAGGAGCCTTATAGTGAGTCGAAGGGGCATAGAGGAAACCGGAGAATGACAAAAAAGAAAACAGCAAAATGGTTTCATAAGGATCTCCTGGGATTGGAATATCTTTCAAAAGAGGACATAGAACTGCTTTTGGACACGGCTGAATCTTTCAGGGAAATCCTGAATAGGAAGATAAAAAAGGTCCCTGCCCTGCGCGGCAAAACAGTGGTGAACCTATTTTATGAACCATCCACCAGGACCAGGGTATCTTTTGAAGTGGCTGCCAAGAGGTTGTCAGCTGATGTTATAAACATCGCGGTTGAGTCTTCGAGCGTGAGAAAAGGTGAGACACTTAATGATACAGGCAAAAACATAGAGGCATTGAAGGCAGACATCATTGTAGTGAGGCATAACTGTTCCGGCGCGGCTAACATGCTGGGCCGGAATGTGAATATAAGCGTCATAAACGCGGGAGACGGCTGGCACGAGCACCCTACTCAGGCGCTTCTGGACATGTTTACTTTAAGAAAAAAAACAGGCAGGTTAGAAGGCCTGAACGTAAGCATAGTAGGAGACATTGCGCACTCGCGTGTCGCTCGTTCAAACATATGGGGATTAACCAAATTCGGAGCAAAAGTAACTGTTTGCGCGCCTGATATTCTAATCCCCCCGGGCATAGAAAAGATGAACGTTAAGATTACCGGCAATATAGATGAAGCGCTTGGCGAGGCGGATGCCATAAACGTTTTGAGGATGCAGTTTGAGCGGGATGACATGAAGGCGTTTCCGAGCCAGCTGGAATATTTTAAGAAATTTGGTATCACAGAAGAAAGGTTGAAAAAGGCCAAGAAGGGGATTATTGTAATGCACCCAGGGCCGATAAATAGAGGCGTCGAGATATCCAGCGAGGTTGCGGACGGCGCGAATTCCGTGATATTGGAGCAGGTTACTAACGGCATAGCTGTCAGGATGGCGGTTTTATTCTGGGTATCGCAGGCAAAACCGTAATAAACCTCGTAGGTGACCCTTAAGGGTCACCTACGAGGTTGGAGTGGTTGAACAATGAAATTACTAATTAAAAACGGGCATGTGATAGACCCTGGCAATAAGATAGACGAAATAATGGATATCCTTGCGGAAGACGGGAAGATATCCAAAGTTACCAGGGGCATAGACGTTAAAGCTGATACTGTAATTGATGCCGCAGATAAAATAGTTATGCCTGGAATTGTCGACATGCATGTTCATTTGAGAGAACCTGGTAGAGAGGATAAAGAAACTGTTTTTAGCGGCACAAAGGCCGCTGCTAAAGGCGGGGTTACAAGCGTCCTCGCCATGCCAAATACATTACCAAGCATTGATTCCGCGGGGGTTATCAAGATGCTGAGTGATATTATTAAAAAGACGGCAAATGTGGGAGTATTTATATGCGGGGCAATCACAATGGAAAGAACTGGTAAGAAATTAACGGATATAGCTGCATTAAAAAAACAAGGAGTGATTGCGATTTCAGATGATGGTAATTCAATTGATAGTGATGAATTAATGTGGCAGGCGCTTAAAGAGGCAAAAAAAGAAAAACTTCTTGTAATATGCCATTCAGAGGATAAATCGCTTTCAGGAAAGGGCGTTGTAAACCTGGGCATTACTTCCACGAGGCTCGGACTGAGGGGTATTCCAAAAGAATCCGAATATAAAAGAGTGGCCCGGGATATTATGCTTGCGGAAAAATCAGGCGCCAACGTTCACATTGCACACGTAAGCTGCGGAGAATCAGTGGAAATAATAAGAAAGGCGAAGAAAAAAGGCGTGAAAGTGACTGCGGAAACCGCGCCGCATTATTTTGGTTTAAATGAAGAAGATCTCCTGGATTATAATACGAACATGAAGGTTAATCCGCCTCTTAGGACAAAAGATGATGTCCTGGCGGTAAGGGAAGGATTAAAAGACAGCACAATAGATGTTATCGCATCTGACCATGCGCCTCATACTGAAAATGAAAAAGAGATAGAATTCGAGCATGCGGAATTCGGGAGCACAGGTTTAGAAACAGAACTTGCCGTGAGCGTGACTGAACTTGTAAGCCGCGGGGTATTAACATGGAGCGAGCTTGTAAAAAAGATTTCTCTTAATCCTGCGAATGTTCTGAGAATAGATAAAGGAACTCTGGGGCCGGGCAAGGATGCGGATATCGCCATCATCTCCGCTGATAAGGAATGGGTTGTTAATAAAGTTGGTTTTGCGTCCAAGTCTAAAAATTCAGCCTTTATCGGCAGGAAATTAAAAGGCGCGGTAGAATATACGATATATAAAGGAAAGGTCATATACAAGGCATGAAGTTCATAGCTGATTTTCACATACACTCTAAATATAGCCGCGCCACAAGCCCTGACATGAATATCAAGACGCTTTCTGAATACGCGAAGCTTAAGGGCATATCTCTTTTGGGCACAGGGGATTTCACGCACTATCTGTGGCTTGAAGAATTGAAAAGTACTCTTAAAGATTCCGGAAACGGTTTGTTTGAATATAACGGTGTGAATTTTATGCTCACCGGAGAGGTATCCAGTATCTATTCAAAAAATGGCAAGGTCAGAAAAATTCATAATGTTATTTTTGTGCCGAGTTTTGATATCGCAGATAAAATAGACTCTGTCCTTTCCGGGTATGGGAATATCGCGTACGATGGGAGGCCTATTATAGGCATTGACGCAAAAGACCTGGCAGAGATTTTATTCGGCATCAGTAAGGATATCTTTCTAGTGCCGGGGCATATATGGACCCCGTGGTTCTCGCTTTTCGGTTCCAAATCAGGTTTTGATTCAATAGAAGAATGTTTTGAAGAATACACCAAAGACATATACGCCCTGGAGACAGGGCTTTCTTCAGACCCCGCTATGAACTGGCAATGGAGCAAATTAGATAGATTCAGTCTCATATCAAATTCTGATTCTCACAGCCCTCAGAAAATAGGGAGAGAAGCAAATGTATTTGATACTGAGATGAGCTATAAAGCGATACTGGAAGCGCTTAAGGAAAAAGATAAAAAGAAATTTTTATACACCATTGAGTTCTTTCCTGAAGAGGGCAAGTATCACTACGACGGCCACCGCTCCTGCGAAGTCAGGCTCAGCCCCAGTGAAACAAAAAAAAATAAAAATATCTGCCCTAAGTGCGGAAAACCTCTTACAATAGGCGTTATGAATAGGGTCTCAGAACTTGCGGACAGGCCGGAAGGATTTGTCCCTGAAAATAGTATTCCTTATAAAAGAATGATACCTCTGGCGGAGATAATAGCTGATACATTGGGAGTAGGAGATGCCTCTAAAGCTGTTAGCGCGGAGTACCGCGCTATAATCCCGCGGCTCGGCACAGAGCTTGAGGCATTGACTGAAGTCAGCGAGGATAAGCTCCTGAAAGAATTGCCGATAAAAATAGCAAAGGCAATTATAAATGTGAGAAACGGCAATGTGAATATATTGCCAGGTTTTGATGGAGAATATGGCACAATAGAGATATTAAAAGAAAAAGATGCAGCTGGAGAAAAACAACTAGATCTATTTTAAATAATCGCGGAACCACGCGGAAGCCCGCCACTGCTTCTTTGGCGGGACGCGGAAAAACGCGGAAGTTAACATTTAGCTTCAGCGTAATTCTGCGTTATGTTCTGCGTATTTCCGCGATTAACAAGGTGATTATAATTATTATATGAAAGACATTAAAGCGAAAATTTTATCAAACAAAAAAGTCAGCCATGCTTATTATAATATGTCCCTTGATGCGCCTTATATTGCAAGGGCAGCAAAACCAGGGCAATTCGTCCAGATTAAATGCAGCGATTCTATGGAGCCGCTTTTGAGAAGGCCGTTTAGCATACATAGGCTCAAGGCCAAAGGCTCGAGGCTCGAAGGGATAGAGATTTTATACGAAGTAGTGGGGAAAGGCACAAAGAGTTTGTCTAAAAAAAGAGAAGGGGAGTTTTTGGATGTCATGGGGCCATTAGGCAGTGGATTTTCTTTGCATAGGCCCTTAAGTCTAGAGCCTCGGGCTATTATTATCGCCGGCGGCATAGGCGCCGCGCCGCTCGTATATCTGGCGGAAGAACTAAAGAAGAATAAGATAAAAACAATAGTCTTGATAGGCGCAAAAACAAAAGGCTTTATTTTATGCGAAAAAGATTTTAAAAAGGTTACGTCCGAAGTCTATGTTTCTACCGACGACGGTACTTACGGCTGTAAAGGGTTCGTTTCAAAATTATTCCGCAAGATTCTAAAGACTACGGAAAGTAAATTTGAAACTGTAGTATACGTTTGCGGGCCGGCCGGCATGCTCAGATGCATTGCGGATATATGCCGTGAGAGAAATTTTGAATGCCAGGAGTCAATGGAAGAGAAGATGGCGTGCGGGATTGGAGCTTGCCTGGGCTGTGTAGTTGAAACAAAATCAGGTAATAAGCTTGTCTGTAAAGACGGCCCGGTCTTTGATGCCAAAGAGCTTATTTGGTAAGCAAGTTGACACTCTGACATTGTTAGAGTGTCAACTTAGGTAACATTGCGGAGAGATGCGGGGCGAAGAATGACAAGATTGAAAGTAAAGATAGGAAAGATTAAATTAAAAAATCCTGTGATGGCGGCATCGGGCACATTTGGGTATGCCAAGGAATTCGAAGAATTAGTTCATCTCGGCGAAATAGGCGCGATTATCACAAAGACTATAACATTGAACCCCAGGCAGGGCAACTTCATGCCCAGGATATGCGAGACGTCCGCCGGGATGCTCAACGCGATAGGGCTTCAAAACGAGGGCATAGATGATTTCATAAAGGAAAAAATGCCGTATCTTTCTAAAATAGGAAGCCCTATCATAGTGAGTATGTCCGGGAATAATATAGACGAGTTTTTTATTCTAGCGAGAAGGCTTGATAAGGTAAAAAATATAAGCGGCATAGAGCTGAATATCTCCTGCCCTAATATTAAAAGCAAAGGGCTGGTAGCGCAGGATGCCAAAGAAACGTATGAAGTCGTAAAGGCTGTGAGAAAAGTAACAAATAAAACCATTATCACAAAACTCTCCCCGAACGTGACGGATATAGTTGAGATTGCCGAGTCAGCCGAGAGCGCGGGTTCGGACGCGGTGAGCCTGGTGAATACGTTTTTAGGAATGGCCATAGACATAGATACGAGAAAATCGAAGCTTAGCAATATTACAGGCGGTTTAAGCGGGCCCTGTATAAAACCAATAGCCGTACGAATGGTTTATGAAGTCTCGAAGAATATCAATATCCCCGTGATAGGCATAGGGGGTATAATGAATTCAGATGATGCTATTGAATTCATGCTGGCAGGCGCTGCAGCTATACAGGTAGGAACCGCTAATTTTATAGAGCCGGGCATTTGCGGGAAAATAGTAAAAGGTATCGAGGCTTATCTAAAAAAGCATAAAATAGAAAAGATCGAAGATATCGTAGGTAATTTAAAAATTTAATATAAAGACAAAGGCGCGGAATAGGCAGGTTTTAACCTGGCTGTTTACGTGCCCCGTTACAAAATCTTTAATTCGTATCGCATAACAAATTCGTAACTGTTATGCATTTAGTTACGCTAAGTTAAATAGAAAGTCTATCAAGATTTTGTAACGGGGTGAACGCCTTTGCTACAAATTTGTAGGGCAGACTTTAGTCTGCCAAAAACAAATGATAAACGACAAAGTTATAGTAGCGCTGGATGTGAATACATTGAAAGAAGAAGAGCGGCTTTTGGATATTTTAAGCCCAGAGGTGCAGATTTTTAAAATAGGCATGGAGCTGTTCTATTCCTGCGGGCCGAAAGCGATAGAACTTGTCAAAAAATACGACAAGGATATTTTTCTGGACCTGAAATTCCACGATATCCCGAATACGGTTTATTCTGCGAGTAAAGCAGCTGTCAGGTTCGGCGTGTACATGTTCAACGTGCACGCATCGGGCGGGGCTGACATGATGAAAAAAGCAGTAGAGGCTGCGGAAGAGGAAAGCGAGAAGCTGGGGATATCAAGGCCGAAGATTTTGGGAGTGACGGTCCTTACCAGTATAGATGGAGAAGCTTTGAAAAAATCCGGAGTAAATAAATCGCCTGAGGAACAAGTTTTGAATTTGGCAAAGTTAAGCAAAGATGCTGGTTTAGACGGCGTGGTGGCATCGCCGGAGGAAATAATCGCGATAAGGAAAAATATAGGCAGGGATTTTTTAATAGTTG
>PEUD01000058.1:0-4684 GCA_002780805.1 Candidatus Omnitrophica bacterium CG02_land_8_20_14_3_00__42_8
ATACCTATATCTATAACTTCAGCCGCCTCTAAAGATTCCGCAGCATTCCTTCTGTCAGTATCAAACGCCTGTTTAGTTCCGCTGGCATCTTCTTCTTTATTTACCGGCTTTACCTCATCTGCTGAATCAACTATCTCTATATTCTCTTTATCCAGCATGGTAAAAACCTTCTCTATCTCTTCGGAAGAAGTGATCTCTTCCGGAAGAAAATTATTTATCTCTTCATAGGTAAGGTGCCCCTTCTTTCTGCCCAACGCCACCAGTTTATCAAACTGGTTCTCTGTATCTGTTGTCTTTTTGCCTTTTATTTCTTTTTTCATGGTCAAAGCCCCCTCTTCATAAGTTGGTTAAACTCTTCGACAAGCCGCTTTTCTTCTTCCGCGTAACCGCTTTTCTGAGCCACATAAAGCCTGTTCTGTATATCCTTAAGAAGCATAGACCTATTTTCTTTCTTTATAGTCATTATGCAATCGGAGACATTCTTCTCTTTATCCTTTATATCAACTTCCTCGTTCACTATAAAGGATATGATATTTTGCGGGACCTTGTCTTCCATGGAATTTATTAATTTACCTACGTCTACCAGCCCGCCCTCTGTATCAATGGAAAAAAGCGCCTCGGCTATATTCTTTATATCCTGATTCCTGAAATCAGACGGCTTAAGCTTATCCCTTACTATTTTTACAATATTAACATCCTCTAACATCAATCTTGCCAGTATCTTTTCCGCGGGAGATATATCTATGGCCTTGCCGATATTTCGCCGCTCGCCGTCTGCCGCTCGTCGTTCGGGGCGGGTTTTAACCTTCCTGAGTTCGTCCCATACCGCATCCTCTTTTACGGAAAGTTCCTGCGCCAGCAGCTTTATGTACTCTGCCTTCACGATCGCGTTTCTAACTCTATTAATCGTGGAAAGCATTTCTTTTATAGTCTCAGCCTTAGACTCTGGTTCCACGCTGTCAAACTTATCTTTTAATATGTCTAATTTATACGTGAAAAGGCTCTTTGACTTCTTTATCGCTTCGTCAAAATTTTCTTTTCCGAATTTCCTCAAGAAACTATCCGGATCGTGGCCCTTTTCCAGCGTGGCTATTTTTACATTTATGTCTTCTTCCAAAAATAAATCCAAACCTCTTAACGACGCCATCTCTCCTGCCTGGTCAGCGTCGTAAAGCATGACAACATTATGAGTATATCTTTTCAAAAGCCTTATCTGTTCTGTGGTAAGCGCAGTACCAAGAGAAGCTATCGCATTATCAACGCCGTACTGATGGCACGTTATCACATCAAGATAGCCTTCAGTGATTATCGCGTAATTCTTTTCTTTTATGCCGGCCTTTGCGAAATTAAGGCCGTATAGATGCTGGCCTTTCTTATAAACAACTGTTTCGGGAGAGTTTATGTATTTCGGAACAGAATCATCCATGGCCCTCGCGCCGAAACCTATAATCCTGTTTCTCGCGTCAAATATCGGGAATATAATCCTGTTCCTGAAAAGGTCATAATAAGAATTTTCTTTTCCTCTTATGATTAATCCTGCCTTAAAAATTATATCCTGTCTTATACCCCTTCCTGTCAAATAATCTATCAGGCCTCTCCATGAAGGATCCGCATAACCTATTCTGAATTTCTTTACTATAGGCCCATCCAGGCCTCTTTTCGCTATATAGCATTCGGGCAAGGCAGGGGACGGTTTTAAACCGTCCCCTGCAAGAAAACTGGAATAATAATTTGCCGCTATATCATTTACCGTATATACGGCGCTTACAATAGAAGCATCCTGATCATCGCGAGTCTTGTATTCAGGCAGCTTGACGCCTGTCTTTTCAGCAAGCATCTTTACAGCATCGATAAAATCTATCTTTTCATATTCCTTCAAAAAATTAAATACGTTGCCGCCTGAATTGCATCCGAAACAATGATATATCTGCTTATCAGGACTTACTATAAAAGAAGGCGTTTTTTCGTGATGAAAAGGGCAGCATGCCTTAAAATTTCTGCCGATAGGCTTCAACGGGATATAGTCCGAAATTATCTCGACTATATCGCATTTATCCTGAATTTCATTTAATACGTTTTCGGGTATCCTGCCCATTTATTTCTTTCTATGGAACCTCTTAAATCCAGAACAGGTCAATATATTAAATTTTTCTTTTTTCTCAAGCCTGTCCAGTATAATATTAAGCCCTATACTATCGCTCGCGATATGGCCAGCTATTACAACGTTCATATGCTCTTCCTGCGCCTTCTTAAAATGCTCTTCGCTAAGATGCATGCATACGATAGTAGACACCCCTGCTTCCGAAAGCTTCTTAAATATATCTTTAGAGCCTTCTGTCCCGCCTGTCATGTCTACAAAAACCTTGCCTGCCTTGCGTAAATTATCGCCCTTTATAATCTTTGGGCCCGCATTTTGTTTAGCTGCGGCACTGTATTCAGGTATATCCCTTAATATATCCACTATGTCTTCCAGGGTATTCGGTTTTTTATTATCCATCAAATCCTGCAAATAAGCGGCAACACAATTATCAGCGGGCGTATGACAGTTCATAAAATTAATATCCAAAAGCTTTGCTGCGTCAACTGCACGGGCATGATTTGCGGGCATAACCTTTCTCTCTACCTCCTGTATCCTCTCATGCATAAGCGATTCTGCAACGTTTATGGGCACTCCTATCTTATTTAATATGTCAACCTGCATGTACATCACATTAAAAAACCCTGCCAGAGAGAGCCCTTCCGGATGATGAGCCATCATAAGGTCTATCTTCTCGCCTCTTTCTCTCAGTCTGTCAGCAAGCACTATCTCCCCCACCTCTATATCCACGCCCACCAAAATCGTTTTGATTTCGCTGTCTTCTTTGCCATTAAGGATCCTTGTATCGCTATAGGGATTATCAAGCCTTGCCTTGTCATAAAATTCCTTATCCTTTGCGCTTAATTTTTCGTATTCATTTTTCGCTCTTAAAAGCTCTTTTTTTACGCCATCCTTGCCTCTAGGATCTTGTTCCATTCCAAAAAACACCACGCTCCTATAGATGTCTATTAATTTCACCTATTCCTCCCTTTGTCTTCAGTGTAGGGAACGGTTTTAAACCGTTCCCTACTATTTTGTTAATAATTTAACGAGCGGTGTTTCGTGTTTCTCGAAGGGATAAACGCTCATCCCTGCCTTATACGCAAAAGGCGCCGCAAGTGAAGCATATTGGCCTGAAAAAGATTTTTCTTTTGCGCTTTTATAAAAATAATTAACCGGGCTGTGGATAAACAAAATGTAAACAAGCCCTGTTAAAAGAACTCCTCTTGCCAATCCTAATACAAGGCCGACTATCTTATTGGCTAAGGAAACGTTTTCAGAAACGCCCAAAATTTTATCTGCCAGAACAGCCAGCAGTTTAAAAATCAAAATAACTGATAAAAATATGAATAAAAACCCTGTTATATCTGCTTTTAAACCTGTCAATCTGACATGTTTAGCTAAAAAATCGCTTACTAAAATATAATTATTAAATGAAAGGACGAATGCTGAAAAAAGGCCTAAAAGCCTGAAAAATTCAGACAAAAGTCCCTTTTTAAAACCAATATAACATGTTCTAAATAAAAGAATTACAAAAAAAATGTCTACCCAGTTAAATTTTATTTGAGGCATAATTTAAAATGAGGAATTAATCCAAATATGAAAGAAGTATACCATATACTTTATGATTTGTCAACCCCGCCCCTGCTTTTTGATAAGCGTTATCTGCTGGCAGCAGAGACGGGGCATGGGTCAGCCGGCAGGTTAAAAGTCTGGTCTTTACGCTATCCGGGCCATCTATTAAAACTTTTATATATCTATCTGTATATCCTTGTAAGAAATTCTGTTTATCTCTCTTATCTTCTACAAGAACCCTTGCAATTTTACCCATGAACAAGCTTTCAAACTCTCCAGAAAAACCTTCTACGGCATCCAGCAAGGCATGCTCTCTTCGTTTCTTTATAATGCTGCTTACGGCGCTTTTATAGTTATACGCAGGGGTGCCTATCCTTTTTGAAAATCCAAACACATGCAGGCGCATAGGCCTTATTTCTTTAATAAAATTCAATGTGTTTTGAAAACGGGCTTCTTCTTCTCCGGGAAACCCTACCATTATATCCGTAGATATAGCAATATCAGAAATAGCCTTTCTTAATCTAGCCGCAATACCTATATAATCGCCGGCAGTGTAAGGCCTTTTCATTCTTTTCAGTATCTCATCATCTCCGCTCTGAAAAGGGATGTGTAAATGCTTGCACAGTTTTTCTTCTGATTTTATCAGGCTGATCAAATCATCTGTTACGTCTTTAGGCTCTATGGAACTGAGCCTCATGCGCCAGTCTCCTTTTATTTTACATATATTTTCTATTAACTTCACCAGGCTTGCGGTTTTTGAGATATCCTTGCCGTAAGCCCCCAGGCATATGCCCGTAAGAACTATTTCTTTATATCCATTTTCTATAAGCGCGGAACACTCGTCTATTATGCGCTCAAAAGGCCTGCTCCTCGATTTGCCTCTTACAATACTCACCTTACAATAAGAACATCTATTATTGCAGCCATCTTGTATTTTTACAAATGCCCTCGCATGCCCCTTGAAACTAGATATACCTGATACCTGTAACCTGTCACCTGTTACCCGTGGCGGCCTCTCGCCTGCAATTATAA
>PEUD01000058.1:4716-6081 GCA_002780805.1 Candidatus Omnitrophica bacterium CG02_land_8_20_14_3_00__42_8
ATAAAATTCACTCCCTTAAGTTTTAATAGATCCATGCCCTTATCTTCCACCATGCACCCTGTCACAACAACGCGCTTATTATCCTTAAGCGCTCTACGGATTGGCCTCAAGGATTTACTATCGCTTGCAGAGGTAACGGTGCAGGTATTCACCACGCATATATCAGCCTCGTCAGCATCACGCGCTTCAACGTACCCATTTCTAACAAAATTCTCGCGTATTACCTGCGACTCGTATTGATTAACCTTGCACCCCAAAGTTTTTATATAAAATATTTTTTTTATCATAGTGTGCAGGGAACGGTTTAAAACCGTTCCCTGCTATTTTTTTAAACAATAAGCCCCAAACTGAAATAAGCCTTTTAATCTAGCTTTAATATCCTGAAATGATTTTGGCCGCATTATCTGGAAAAATACATAGCCTGGCCTCAGATAAAAACTGTATAACGCCCTGTCTATAGCTTTATTCATGGCACTGCATGAAAGCTGCGGGTAATCTATTATTGCCCTCTGCTCTTTTTTCTCGTCCACCCAATCCTTCCAATCTTTAGCTGCTATATAATTATTATCCTTGCACCAGTTATAAAACTCTGTGCCAGGATATGCACACAGGCCGCTGAATTGAACAGTATCTATAGGAAGCCTGGAGGCAAATCTTATAGTCCTGTTTATTGAATCGCTTGTCTCGCCAGGAGAGCCTATAACAAAACAGCCATGCAGGGATATACCTGCTTTTCTGCAAAGTGCTGCAAAACTCTTCATCTTGTCAGTTGAAATCCCTTTTTTCAGGTTTTTCAGTATCTCATCATCCCCTGATTCAAAACCAACGCACATCATCCTGCATCCTGCCTTTTTCATCAATTTCAAAGTAGATAAATCGCCTATTTCAGCTCTTGAATTGCATGACCATGAGATCTTTATTTTTCTATCTAATATCCCCCTGCATATCTTTTCAAGCCTGTCACGATATTTAACAAGCGTAAAGGTATCATCCTCAAACATGATCTCTTTTAAACCAGGAAACAGCCTTATGTCGCATTCTATCTCATCCAGCACATTTTCAGGGCTTCTGTATCTATATTCCCTGCCATACATAACCTGTGGAAATAAACAAAATATGCACCTTCCCTCGCACCCCCTCCCTGTAATAAGGGTAAGGAAAGGGCTTCTTTTTGCCGGGCTGTAATAATCTTTTGGGTTTATATGGTGCCAGGCAGGAAAAGGCAGGCTGTCCAGATTCTGGATAAACTGCCTGTCAGGATTATGGGCAATTTTCCCGCTATTAAAATACGATACGCCATGGATATTTGAAAAACTGCTTCCCGCGGCAATATCTTTCAATGTCCAGTCATATTCTCTCCTTGCA
>PEUD01000008.1:0-3115 GCA_002780805.1 Candidatus Omnitrophica bacterium CG02_land_8_20_14_3_00__42_8
CAACTAATGAAGTTATAGAGGTTATAGCTGCGCAAGGCGGTAAGGTTGCCGGCGTAGCCAGTATTATAGACAGAAGTACAGGCAAGGCAAAATTCGAAGTTCCGTTCAAATCCCTTGCCAAAATAGACGTAAAGACCTACGAAGAGCACAATTGCCCTCTATGTAAGCAAGGCCTTCCGCTAACCAAGCCTGGATCAAGAAAATAGCGCAAAAATAGAACTTGACAAAAAGACTGAATATGGTATAATTTAGTCAGTAAGATGACCAAATTTATACATCAGGGGGCTTTATGTATATACCACAAAAACAGCTGGAAAACTTAAGAAAACTGATATGTCCGCAGAAAGCGGTTATTATCTACGGCCCAAGGAGATGCGGCAAGACAACCTTGCTTAAAAAGATGCTCAGCGAAACAGATGAAAAAAATTATATGTTTGTAAGCGGTGAGGATATAGTCGTTCAGGATTACCTGGGCAGCAAGTCAATAGAAAAGCTCAGGCAGTTTGCGGGAAATAAAAAATTAATCGTCATAGACGAGGCGCAAAAAACAAAAGATATAGGCCTGAATATAAAATTAATGCTTGATCATATTGAAGGCATAAAAATAGTTGCCAGCGGCTCATCCAGCTTTGACCTTGCCAGGCAGACAGGGGAGCCGTTAACAGGCAGAAAATACACGCTTATGATGTTTCCTCTGGCGCAGCTGGAAATCGGCGCCGCCCAGACAAGGCAGCAGACAGACGCCCTGTTGGAATCGCGTTTAGTTTATGGCTCCTACCCGGAGGTTGTTTTGATGGATGATAATGCGCGGAGGGCATTGTATTTAAAGGAGATAGTGAATTCATATCTTTATAAAGATGTGCTAGAGCTCGACGGAGTTCGCTATTCGGACAAGCTTGTAAAATTGCTTCAGCTTTTGGCCTTTCAGATAGGCAAAGAGGTTTCATATAACGAGCTCGGAACTCAGTTGGGCATGAGCAAAAATACCATAGAGCGCTACCTTGACCTTCTGGAGAAGGCCTTTGTGATTTTTAAGATAAAAGGCCTGAGCCGTAGTCTGCGCAAAGAGGTTTCAAAAAATCCGAGGTATTATTTTTATGATACAGGCGTAAGAAATGGGCTCATCAATAATTTTAACCCTTTGTCTATGCGCGATGACACGGGCGCGCTGTGGGAAAATTATATCGTAATGGAGATGCTTAAAAGGCAGGAATACCTGGGCCTTCAGGCAAATAACTATTTTTGGCGCACCTACGATAAAAAAGAGATAGATTTTGTAGAGGAGCGTAACAACCGGCTGTGCGGTTACGAGATAGCATGGTCAGCCAAAAAAAGCAAACCCCCCAAGGAATGGCTGGAGACATATAAAGATTCAACATATCAAGCCATTACCAGGGATAATTACCTGCAGTTTATAATATAAAACCTCCCAGTTCGCAGCAGCGTTATACACAATATGATTGTTAAGGTTACCAAAAGCCAGATATTTATGGGAATATTTGGCTTTTTCAGTTGTTATAATAGTAGGAAATAATAACTTGGGTGACAAGGGGCAAGGGGCAAGAAGCGAGTCATCTTTTGCTTGTCACTTGTGCGCTTGTAACCCAAAGTTAACAAAGTAAGCATATATGACCAAATATTACTCTAAATCTATAAGAATAATATCTATAATCACCCTAATAGCCTTCGCATCTACGCAAATGGCAATAGGCTATGAGGGCTGTACCCTGTCCGCCCAGCCCCAAAAATCGCAGTTACGCATAAAACAGTATGCTGAACCAGCGGCAGCGCAAGCGGCTGGAAAGCGGGCGCCTGGCAAACGAAAGGCCGGAAGCTCTGTTTTAGAAGGGCTAAAGGCCATTAATAGATATACGTCATTATTTGTGGAAAACAAATTTGATATGGCGGCTTATCAGGCAAAAAGAATTAACCCGCGCACCGGAAAATCGTTTTCACGCACAAGCATATATTCAGAATTGAGAGCCTTGGTTGAGATAGGCATATTAGACTGCCGGATTGAAGAAGTTAATCCCTGCATAAAAAGATACATTTACAATTTAAGCAAGCCTTATCTTAGCGCGTCTTTAATTAAAAAGGAGAAAATAGATTTATTGATTGAAGGACTGCCTTCAAGGCCGGGCAGGGAAGAGCTTAAAGCGGCGGCTGTTTCTGTAGGAAAATTGCTGAAACCGCATAGAGATAAAGGAAGAGGCAGGTTGGCACCCGCTGTTTTATCCGCAGCCGTTTTATTTTCCGGCCTTGCAAGCGCCGTATCCTTTGCCGCGAAGACAGTAAAATACGCGGTATTCAAACCTTTTGACACCGCAGCGGCGTATGAACAGATTACGGCGTCGCCCGAACACTTTCAAAGAATTCTTCAGTTTTCCTCCAACGAGAGCTCAAAACAAATTCATACCCTGGTTATGATTTTGCGCCAAATAAAAGATAAGGCGGATATATCTTTGTTAAAGCCGGGCATTGAGGCGCTGGATTTTCAGAAAAAGGCATTAGAGGCTGTTTATTCGTATTACCAGAAGATGGGCGGTTTTTCGTCCGAGGTTGCAGTATGGCTCAAGGAGTGTAATCTTTATATTGATTTGCCTGCCGCAAGCCACGAATCGCTTGCCGGCAGGATTTTTCATATGTTTAGCGGCGATCTGACAGCGCTGGTTTACGCGGGAACAATTATTTTATTAGTGTTAATATTTTTAGCTGCGGACTATATGAATAAAGATAGGCCTGGGGCGGATAAAATCGCCGGCTCCGATGATTCATCCTCAGCCCGAGCGAACGGCGCGAACGGCGCCGGGGCGGCAGAAACGGCGCTGACACAAGCCGTTGCGGCGCAAGGGGTTGGAAGTGTGGCGCCTGGCGCCGATGGTAATACCACTAATAGCACTGGTATAACCCGCAGATCTTTTTTAAGACAGGCGGCGGTGATTGTTGGCGGCGCGGCAATCCCAAGCCCGGTTGCGATGTCAGCACAGCATTCCCTAGATTCTTATTTTAAGGCAGTAGGTGAGCTTTCTACAGGCTCATGGAAAAATGTGGATTGGGTTTATATGACAACTACGGACCGTGATCTCTATAATATGGCTTATCCGTTTGCGAGAAA
>PEUD01000008.1:3124-4143 GCA_002780805.1 Candidatus Omnitrophica bacterium CG02_land_8_20_14_3_00__42_8
CACTATGGTAGGTGTAAGCCTTCAGCAGAATTTTTCATTTACAATCCATGGAAACTTTTCCACGTGCGTAATTTATGATATAAATCCTATGGTTACAGAAGTTATGGCCCCATTTCTTGGTTATATTGCGCAACATTCTGAATCACGAAGAGAATTCTTTTCAACTTTACTGGGTGTAAAATTGGCCGATGATGATGTAAAGCAACTACTTGAACCAGTGCCGCAACTTGGGCAAGACAAGCGTGAAATTTATGCGCATGTTGATGCTGCTTTAGAGAAAATAATTAGCCGAGTGCAAATACGGGAGCGGGAACAGTGGTACCATAAGCATATTTTGACAATCTTCTATCGCGAGGTTTGGTCACGATTAGAACGTTCAGGCCGCTTAAAAACTTTACAAGGATTAGAATCTTCCAAGCGTAAATTACCAAGAAAGGTGCTTGAGCATTTTTTAAGCCCGAAAACCCTGCTTGCTACAATTGCTACAGATAGTAAAGACTTAGTGGATCCAGGCGCGCCATATTTTGGGCAATTTACAAGTTTTTTATATGAACATGCCGCAGTATCATGGTATGGTCATCAACAGGGAACGTGGTTATCCAGCGAGGAAAATTATAAACAATTCCGAAAGGCATGGGCAGAGGGCCGATTTGTTGGCATGACCGCAGATTTAACTGATCCAAAGTCAATAGGAAAGCTTGGTCATTGGTTGAAGGAAAACAAAAAAGCGGATGTCTCCATGCTCTATACTTCCAATGTCCCTGAATGGGTTGGGCCAAAAGCCAGCCGCACGATGTACAATGAGGCCTTCGGTCAGCTGCCGCTAAGAGATAATGCATTAGTTGTTATGAGCCACGGCGGCCCGCAGCTTTATACACGAACCTGCTTACTTAAATCCATACGCGAGTTTTACAATCACGTTTATAAAGATACAAGCAATTTTTTGCTTGTTCAGGTATTATTGTGCGCAGTCGGGACTGTTTTAACGGATCCACAGAAGGTCTATGAAAAATTTCAAG
>PEUD01000008.1:4479-5673 GCA_002780805.1 Candidatus Omnitrophica bacterium CG02_land_8_20_14_3_00__42_8
CGGCACTGACGCAACCCGTTGCGGCACAAGGCGTTGGAGATAGCCGGAGCGTCCCCGAAAGCCGCGAAGGCGGAGATTTGCAAGCGCAATTGCTCATAAGCCAGATGGCCTCAAAAAGGGTATCAGCCGCATACCGCATGGGCGAGATTGCTGATTTGAAGTTTATGTTTTTGTTGGAATATGTGCGTACCAATGACAAAGATAAAAATGTAAGAATGGCGGCAGACGAAGCTTTGAATAAGATAAAATTGGCCGCAACCATTGCCGGCTCCGATAGGTTTGCCTATAAGCCGTTAAACCTGCCTTGCGCAGCCGCGCCATTTATAAGGCGCGCCGTGGTCAGCGATATACACGGGCATTTTGGAACATTAAGGCAGGCAATATGGGCATATAAAAAGGTTTATGGCGAAGAAGCAAAAATTATCTATTTGGGCGATTACCTGGGCTGCGGGCTTGAGGGCGTTAGAGGCGTTGAAGAGCTGTTTGTGAAAAACTTTGAAGTGTCTGCCACCGCTATCGTAAGCGGTATTTTTGGCCGGGGAGGCCTTATTGATCAGGGTAAGGCAATAGCTTTATTAGGCAACCACGAGATAGAGTTCTTAAGTGTTATGCTGGACGATCCTTTGCCCGGCGTGGCGCCGCCAGGGCTTTTTAAAACATGGCTTAAACGCGGCGCAGGTTATTCGGTGCTGAATGAAGCCGGTATCCGCGTGCGCGCTGAAGGCCCGGAAGGCCTTGCAATTGCGTATAAGGCAGCCAGGCGTAACAGCCGCTTGAAAATTCTTGCCTATAATATGCGCAGAAAAGGCAGGATTTATTATGTAGAAAATGACACACTTTTTACGCATCACAGCCTTTCGATTGATTCTTACGGTAAGCCGTTTGTGTATAACGGCAAATCAGGCAAGGCCGCCGTTGATGAAATAGAGCGCCAAATGAGGGCACGCCGCAATAGTTTTAAACGCTATAACATGCTTATTGATTCCAATTATCCGGAGGCGGTTGGTTCTCCTTATATTGGCGACCCCAATATTAGCGACAGCAAATATATTGATTTAGTTCTTTTAGAATACGGCGCCAGCCGGGTTGTAAAAGGGCATTTTCATCACAGCGACTGCCTTGTGGAAAAAGAAGGAAGGCTGATTACTATAGATGTAGGATATGGCGGCCGCAAAGAGGGAGGCGTTTTAATCT
>PEUD01000028.1 GCA_002780805.1 Candidatus Omnitrophica bacterium CG02_land_8_20_14_3_00__42_8
GTTTACACTGTCTTCAATGTAACCAGCCATACGGCTCTGTTGGTCATAAGTTGTGCTTGTTCTTAATATTTGCGTGCGGACTTCAAGCTTAACAGGCGGCACCTCATCTTTCAGCACAGAATCTTCATTATATGAATACATTCTTGATAAACCGTCATACTTTATATTGCTTCTTGTAAACTCTGTTATTGTGTCAACGTCATCTATAGTATCGTTATCCTTATCTCCATGCGTTCTTGTTTTGTCTGTGTAAGATACAACTTGATCCAAAAGATTATAGTTTACTGCTGCAGCGCTCCACTCTGTATTCCTTTCTATGTTAAGGCCAGTTGTTGTAAGTATATCTCTGTAATGAAGCAGCTTGCCAAGCCCTGAATACATTGTTTCTGACCTTGCAGATGCTGTCAAAAGATCTATTTCTCTTGTCTCTGGCGCGCCTGTTTCATTATTATAAGTTGTTGTGCCTTGCTGATGCGTTGACACATTAAATGTATTTTGCTTGCCATCTGTCAGATAAGTCATGTTGTTGGTTATCTTTGTTGTTTTTAAATCAGGCGCTGATGAATCTTCGCCAATTTCTATGGTATCTGTGTATTTTTTAATCTGATTATTCGCATAATACTCATTTGCCCTTCTGGTTATTTTACTTGAGCTTGTCTGATAAGAACTTGCAATATCTGAATCTTCTGTAACTGTTTCTTTATATTTAATCAGGCGGCCATTGTTATCAAAATCAAGCAAGCCATTCTCGTTTTCCCTGACTGTAAGCTTCGTATTATTAAGGAAATTACCAAGCGCATCAGTGCCGGTTGTTGTAACCGACTGCGTAAAGCTTGACATCTGCTTCAATGAATCGTAATCTGCTGCTGAAATAGAAGTAACAGTAGTCAGATTTATAAAAGGATTTGCTGAATCAGTATAATTCTGTATTTCGATATAATCAGTTAACAGTCCCAGATTAGTATTATATTGCATATCTGACCGTATCTTTAACAACGTCTGGCCTGACTGGTTTGCTATCTCCATAAATCCAAGCTGCTGGCCTTGCTTGTTGTAGGTGCCAAGCATCCAATCAACATGTTTGAATGGGTCGCTTGGCGAAACCATATCCTCAAAATAAGCATCTGCCTGGCCCAGTCCGTTATAGCTTATGCCTGAACGTATGGTACTAACATCTTCTACCTGAGTGTTATTTACAGGTATAGTTACTGTCTGCGCAAACCCGCTCTGCAAGCTTGTCGTTGAATCATACTCAAGGACCATTGATTTATTTGTTTCAAAACCCTGCTGATTAATAGAATGATCTGAGTAACTCCAGAGCTGGCCTGATGTATAATATTTTATATCTGACCTGTCTAATGTGGTAACATAATAGAGCTTTGGCGGGACAGAAGCAATGCGTTCCTCTTCTGTTACTGTCTGCCTGAATGCCTTGTTCTGGCCCAGTGAATTGTAGCCAAGAAGGCCTGTGCCATCATCAAACACCATTTCTGTTGTTGTTTTTAACGCGGTTGACGCGGAATCATATGTTGTTTCTATATAGCTCTTTGTCTGGCCGGTAAGATTATTATAATTTACTGCTGTTCTTTCTATTGTTACATCCTGGTCAATGTCAACCGGATCTAAGTCGCCGTTTAAGTCATCCGGATTAATATCAAGCATATTTCTAAATTCTGCATATTGCCCTATCCTTCCAAAAGAATCATACTTAACTATATCATTTAGATAATCACTATCAGTATAAAGATATTTTTCAGCCAAAGTAAATATTCCATTTGAATCTCCGAAATAAACTGTTGTCTTTAAATCAGGCGTTGCAGCTGATTTGGCCTCTTCCTTATAATATACAACCTGGCCGAGTTTATTATAGATAGTTGTATAATTGATATCGTTTATTCTGGTCGTAGTAGTAAGCGGTTGTACCACTGCGTTGCCGCTGCCGAGTTTTTCTGAAACATCGGTATATCCAAGCATCTGGCCGGTTGCATTATCATAAGATATATTTGATCTTGTGTTTGTTGTATAAGTTGTCAGATCATCTGATACACCTAAATCGTCCTCTACTTTGAATTCAGTATACTGGCTAACCCTGCCAAACGAATCATATAAAACAACCGCTGTTCCATTATTAAAATTAGTATCATCATCTCCGAAATGTATATCAAGCATATAATCAACAGCTGCATCTGTTTGACTGAGCCTGTTAAGATTTTTTATAGTGTCATGATAATAAACCTGCTGGCCAAGCGCGTTATAATTTATATTCTCTCTTGTTGTCTGGGTTTTTGTCTGACCCTGTTTATCAACCTCTTCAATATAACCTGTTACTTGGCCTGTTGTATCGTCGTATGATATGTCATGCCTGAAAGTATACGTATAAATATCAAGGTTGCCTCCAAATTCATGCTTGTATTCATTGTAACTGCTAAGGCGGCCGTTTACATCATACTCAGGGCTGACCCAATTTAATTTATCATGGCCAAATTGAATTACTGTAATCAGGTCAACAGCGCCTTCAAGATTTCTAATTATGTCGGCATACATATCTGCCTGGCCCAGAGCATTGTATCCGGACGTTACCACTGTCGTACCGGCAAGCTTGCCGAATACTCTTTCTGTATTTGTCTTTGTTTGGCCACCGCGGTCAACAACTTCCACATACGCTACTATCTGGCCTGTGGCATCATCATAAAGTATCTTTCCGTTATTTATGGTTGGGCCGTATTTATGTGTAACTGTTTTTACATCCAGAATATAAATTGAAGCAGCTGAGTTCTTTTCTGTTTTTGTTTCATAATATTCTGCGATCCGGCCCTTATCGTCATAAACTGCGTCAACGCCTACACCGTCATTGTTTCCAAATTCTATTTTTGTAATCAACTCTGTTGCGCCGTCTAATACTGTTGCAATATCTTTATATCTTACAAGCTGGCCCAAGCTGTTGTATCCTGACAAACTGTCAATAGTTCTGATGTTAGTTGACTCTGCCTGGCCGGCTCTTAAAACATTCTCTGTATAACCTGTAATCTGGCCCTTATTATTATATGAAGAAACACGATGAGTATTTGAATTTACGCTTAAATCTTTTGTTAAGCCGTCATTGTTGAGATCTGTTGTAAAATCGTTATCTTCTTCTGTCTTATTCTCATAATACTCAAAAATTCTTCCTGTTGTATCATACCTAGCTGCTGTCCAATTATTGACGCCTACTGAGGCGTCAAATCCGAATTTTATTGTTGTTGTAACAGCTATTGCGCCTGCTAAATTTGTTATTACATCCTGATACCATTTCACCTGGCCGAGGTTATTATATTCCGTTAAAGACCGCACTGTATGCTTAGCAGCCTGACCGGCCGCTAAGACATCTTCTGTATACCCTGTAACCTGGCCTTTTAAATTATAGGCTATGCTGGATTTTTCTGTAAGAGTGGAAACATTTAATATGCTGCCTACAGTAGGAATATCTGTCTCAATCTTATATTCTATGGATTTTGTCATTAACCCCAAAGCGTTGTAAACAACGCTGCCTGCCAGTCGCGCAGGGTTTGAATTATTATATGCGTAAGCTGCCTTTTCGATAGAATCAAGGCCTAATGCATCATCATCGCCGAAATAAACAGTTGTTTTTAAATCAGGTGCAAAATCCTGGTAAATCTCATCTTGATAATAATATATATTGCTGTCAGCGTCATAATGTATATCTCTTCTGACAGTAAGTGTGGTCTGATCTAGGTTTTCACCCTGGCGCCTTACGCTTTCGGCATATTTTATAACCTTGCCGCTTACAGAATCATATTCTATAGATCCCTGTATAATGCCGCCTAATATAGCGCCGCCGCGCTGCCTGGTTGTCTTAACATAATGATGCGTTGTTGAACCTAAAACCCAACCGGTTTCCACTTCCACGCTTGATTCCTGAACAGTCCTTTGCTGGCCAAGCGCATTGTATTGCGCTGTTATTGTTTTGTTTTCAATTAAATCAGGCGCGCGTGATGAAACATTGCTATCAGTATACCTTATCATCTGGCCCAGATCGTTGTAACCTGCACTTATAAAACCTAACGGCTCGCCGCCCAAATCATGCTGCACGCTGCCATCCGGCTGTAATACATATTCACCAACATCCCTGATAACATTTGTTGTAACGCTGTATAAACCAACATCATTCCTGTCTCTATCAGTAGTAACTTCTTCCTGATGTATAAGTTGGCCCTTATTGTTATATTTCATGTTTTTAACATGTCGGTAAGTAAGCATCTCTCCTGTCGAACTTGACTTTACCCATTCCTCATATTCTGTTACCCTGCCTAAAGTATCATAACCTATGACATGTTTTATGGTAAGTGTATTTATGTTATCATAGGCATAGTCGCTATTTGCAATCTGCTTTGTGGAATCTTCTATTGTTATCCTGATATGGCCTAACGAATCATATCTGGTGCCGGCGTCATATGCTGTCTGGCCATTATTTATGCCCCAAATAATGTTAAAATCAGTACCAGGCGCAAGCGCGCCTCCTGCAACGCCCCAAATGCTCGTAGTAGTAAGGCCTGTTGCCTGCGTGGATGTATAAATTTCCTGATATGAAACCAAAAACCATCCAAGTTGGCCATAATCATCATAAGTCATGTTTGTGCGAATAATGTTTGTGGCAAGATCTAACGCAAAAGTATCTGTAGGGTCTATTGTATATAGTACGTCGCCTGTAACAGGATCTATCGTTACATTCCCGGACACATCAAGCTTCTGCTCGCGTTTTAATTCGACGTAGCTTTTTCTTAATCCACTATCCCAATATTTGGTATCAGTAACAATACTTGTAGTCGTCAGGTCCGGCGAAACATTTTTATTAACAATAACATCCACGTAACTTTCAATAAGGCCTGTAGCGTCATATTCTCCTGCAAGCCTGTCAGTGACTATAGTAGCGTGGTATAAAGAAAGATCCGCTATATTACTCTGGTCAGCATCATTTTCATCCTGATATACGCCGAAAGGATCTATTAAATAGCCGATATTTGTATTAAAATCATAAAAATATTCATTATCAACCTGATGATACCCTATCAGTAAACCGTTTCCGTCATATATCCTGTCTGTAACATGGCGCGCTATCAAAAGATCAGGCGCATCCAACCTGATTATATAATCAGTATTTTCATAACTTTTCAACAAACCCAACCTGTTGTATTTCATGTCATCTCTGGTTGTGGTAGTTTGCACAAACCTTTTGGCAGGATCGAGCTCATCTTCTTCTGTTACCGCTTCCTTATACTCTTTCTGCTGAGCGGATTCATTATAACCTATGTCAGACATACGCCTTTCTATTTTCAGATTAGGCGTGGCTGTTGAATTTGTGATTTCGTCATATGATTCAACAAGCCCGAATTTTACATAGGAAATATTGTTTCTATGAGTAGTAGTTACTGTATTAAGCAGTTCATTGTCATATTGAGCCTCTAATACCTCAACGCTGGCGCCCGTATCTATTGCCTCTTGTACAAGTTTGTCCCTGTCTGCTTTTATTTCAATATATTCCTGCGCCCTGCCTTCTTTATTAAATTTTATAATATCCATTGATACGGAAGTAACAAGATCAGGAGATGCCGATATGTTTATTGACCTGTCTTTGTATTCTTTCAATAAACCATACCCGTTATAAACTGTTGCCAATATATCTCTTGTTGTATTTATCACTACGTGATGCAACGCAGGCGCTGCATCAGTCCAATCTAAAGCAACGCGGTATTCCTGCTGTAAAGCAACCCACATATCACGGCCGGCGACGCCCACGTCATCAGCAAGACGTAACAAACCTTCAGCGCCCTTATAATTATTCTGCGTTTCTTCACTTGACAAAGATTCACTTATAAGTTTCCTGGCTTTGTTTACTTTATCAGGCGCGGATACTATAAGGCTGATTCCAAACGGCCAGTTAACATCCTGCTCTACTATTATTTGCTCAAATCCAGCTGTCAATGCTTGCTTATTATAAGAAATGCTCTCC
>PEUD01000020.1 GCA_002780805.1 Candidatus Omnitrophica bacterium CG02_land_8_20_14_3_00__42_8
TATTCTTACAATCTGGAAAAAGGCTGTGCAGGGCTTAATGAAGTATTGATGGAAATACCCTGCCATGTCAATAATAATCTGGATTTTGGGATTGGGTGGCGCCACACTGACAGGATCCACGCCTTTGATTCAGACTACGCGACAACTTCACTTACTTTACATTTTTAATCCGGCTATATATCCTTTATAATTTCTGGTTACTTCTGCAATGCTATCGCCGCCGAATTTTTCCAGAAACGCCCTGGCAATAACAAAGGATGAAACCGCTTCTCCCACAACACCTGCCGCAGGCACGGCGCACACGTCAGACCTCTCCGTAGAGGCCTTTACCTGTTTTTTTGTATCAATATCTATGGTATTCAAACCGCTCATCAACGTGCTTATGGGTTTCATGTAGCCCCGCGTTATTATATCTTCGCCATTTGATATCCCGCCTTCCACGCCTCCGGCATTGTTGGTCTTTCTGTAGATGCCTTTTTCCTTGGAATAAAAAATTTCATCATGCACTTCTGAGCCAGGTTTTGCACTGCATTCAACGGCATTGCCTATCTCAACTGCCTTGACAGCGGGTATTGACATGAGCGCCCGGCCGATAGCCGCATCCAAGCGCCTGTCCCAGTGTACATAACTTCCTAAACCAGGGGGCACGCCTTTAATTATTACTTCAAATATGCCTCCCAGTGTATTTTTTGATTTCGCGGCTTCATTTATTTTTTCTTTCATCAATTTCTCAGATTTAACCCCGCCTATCATTAAAACGCGGCTGAAAATATCTATATTAAACTCAGCTAATAAAATCTTGCAAATTGCGCCGATACTTACCCTTGCGGCTGTCTCTCTCGCGGAGGCCCTTTCAAGTACGCATCTCGCGTCTTTAAATCCATATTTAAGAATTCCTGTCATATCCGCGTGGCCTGGCCTTGGATTCTTAACAGCCGGTAATTCAGCCATGCTGAAATCTTTATTCTCGATAAGAATAGCTATAGGGCTCCCGATTGTTTCACCTTTCATGAGGCCTGAAAGTATCTTAACCTGATCGCTCTCTATCTGCATCCTGGCGCCCCTGCCATAACCTTCCTGCCTTCTTTTAAGATCTTTATTAATATCACCCGCATCTATCTTCAAACCGGAAGGCATACCTTCTAATATGCTTACAAGAGCTTCTCCATGCGATTCGCCTGCAGTTAAAAATCTTAACATATTCTACTCCCCTCATATAATGCAGGGAACGGTTTAAAACCATTCCCTACAAGCAAAAAAACAAACCCAGGATTTTATGGCCCCAGACCATAGCCGTAAAACTGGCTAAAGAAATATACGGGCCATAAGGTATTATATCCTCTTTTTTTACAAATTTCATATAAATTCCAATAGGCGCTCCGAAAAAAGGCGCTAAAAAGAAAATAAGAATTGCTATTTTCCAGCCTAAAAACGCTCCCAGCATCGCCATGAGTTTTACATCGCCTCCGCCCATACTCTCCTTTTTAAACGCCAGCCGGCCTAAAACGCCTGTCAGGTATATCAGTCCGCCTCCGATTAAGGCCCCTGCCATAGAATTCAAAAAAGCCCTTTTCCAGGTAAAAGCTCCCTGCAGACATGGAAAAGCTACGTTGAGTATTATACCGATAAATATGCCTATCAGGCTGATGCTGTCCGGTATTATCTGAAACTCAAGATCTATAAAACTAATTACTATAAGGCCGGACGTCAATAAACTGTAAATCCAGAATATATAATGAAATCTAAAATTCATGAATAGAATAAGGAAGCACAGAGCGCTTATAAATTCTACAAAAAAATAACGTGGAGAAATCCTGGCGCCGCAGGACCTGCATTTGCCCCTGAGCAAAACGTAACTCAATAATGGTATATTATCATACCACTTTATGGGCTTTTTGCAGGATGCGCATCTTGAACCAGGAGAAACTATAGATTCATTCCTGGGCATCCTGTATATACATACATTCAGGAAGCTTCCGATTATTAAACCAAATATAAAAATCAGCACGAATGTCATATTTTACCTGTCTAAGTTGACACTTTGACAATGTCAGAGTGTCAACTTAGCGCTTTGTTAAGGGCGCTTCTCATTGTCTCTAAAACTTTTACAGCTGGCACGCCTGTCCAAAGAGAAAAACTAAAGGCACCTTGAGCTGCAAGCATTCCCGAGCCATCCGCAACATGACATCCTAACGCAGATGCCTCCTTAAATAATCTTGTCTTTCTATTGTATACTAAATCAAAAACATATAATTCCTTACGAAGCAACTCCTTAGGTGCCGCCAAACGTTCGTCTCTTTCTTCCATGCCTACAGGAGAAGCATTAACTAATAAGGCAAATTCATCTTTCAATTCAAGCATCTCTTTGGTATTATATATAAATTTTATTTTATTTTTTAAATTAGAATATTGTCTTTTTGCAGATTCAACTGCCTCTTTGTTAATATCATAAAGATATATTTTCTTTATATGGTGCCCGGAATAGCCTAAATCAGCGACAATAGCTCTACTAGCCCCTCCGCATCCAATAATCAGCACGTTCTTATCTTTTGTTTTAAATTTCAAATCATTCGCTAATGAATGACGAAACCCTGCAGGATCGGTATTGCAATACTCGATATCATCGCCGTTCCTTTTAACCGTATTTACGGCGCCTGACATTTCATCATAGTAAAGATATGAAAGGTTATTAACTACTTTAAATTTATTTTTTAGTACCTCTCTTGCTTTTACCTTATGAGGGATGGTTATATTAAAACCTGCCACGTCCTTTCTATTGATAATAAAATCCTCAAGCTCTTCCGGTTTTACCTCAAACAACCTGTATTCCGCGTCAATGCCGAGCTCTTTAAACGCAGCATTATGCATCGCTGGCGATAAACTATGTTTTATAGGCCAGCCGATAACACCATATATATTCATTATTTTACAATTTTAATTTTGCAGGCTTAGGGCTTATTTTAGGCAAGCGGTTAAAAATCAATCTATTGACCGCGTTCACATACGCCTTCGCGCTGGCTTCTATGATGTCGGTAGAAGTACCCCTGCCGGAGACTTCGTCTTTATTGGACTTGATCCTGACCGTGACTTCGCCCAGCGCGTCCTTACCCCCTGTAATAGATTTTAAAGAATAATCCAGGAGCCTGCATTTTAAACCCGTTATCGCGTCTATGGCTTTGTAACACGCGTCCACCGGGCCGTCGCCAAAAGAAGACTTCTTTAACAATTTCGCGCCTTTTGCGAGGCCTATCGCAGCTTTTGGAGTGATTTTATTTCCGCTGGCTATGCTTAAATCCTCCAGGCGGTAGGTCTCCGGTATGGATACGATGCCGTCTTCAACTATCGATAAAAGATCCTCATCGAATATCTCTTTTTTCTTATCCGCGAGCGACTTGAAACGCTCGAATGCCCTGGCTAATCCTTTTTCATCAAGTTCAAAACCGAGTTTTACAAGCCTATCATTGAAGGCGTGCCTGCCGGAATGTTTTCCGAGGACAAGCCTTGTCCCGCCGAATCCGACATCTTCGGGTTTTATAATTTCATAGGTGGAGCGTTTTTTTAGAACTCCGTCCTGGTGAATGCCGGCTTCATGAGCAAAGGCATTCCGGCCTACTATCGCTTTATTAGGCTGGACAACAATTCCGGTAAGCTTAGAAACCAGGCGGCTTGTCTTATAAAGCTCTTTTTTATTTATTGATGTCGTTACTCCGAATATATCTTTGCGCGTATCAATGGCCATTACTATTTCTTCCAATGAAGCATTGCCGGCCCTTTCTCCTATGCCGTTAATAGTACACTCCACCTGTTCCGCGCCATTCTGTACAGCGGAGAGAGAATTGCTCACTCCCATGCCCAGGTCATTGTGGCAATGGACGCTGATAACGGTTTTATTTATGTTTGGAACTTTGTTTTTTATAGTCTTTATAAGACTGCCGAACTCCGCAGGCATCGCGTAGCCTACAGTATCAGGAATATTTACTGTTTTCGCGCCTGCTTTTATAACAGATTCCACAACCTTACAGAGAAAATCCCTGTCTGAACGAGAAGCGTCTTCCGGAGAAAACTCCACGTCATCGCAGAATTTACGGCTATATTCTACAGCCCAGACAGCGAGCTTCAGTATCTCGGATTCAGCCTTTTTGAGTTTATACTGCATGTGAATCTTTGAAGTGGCCAAAAAAACATGAATCCTGGGCTTCTTGGCAGGCTTAACCGCACCCGCGCAGGCCTCAATATCAGATTTTATAGCCCTTGCGAGCCCGCAGATTGAAGCGCCTTTTATCGCGCCGGCCACCTTATAGACAGCGTTAAAATCGCCTTTTGAGGCAATGGGAAAACCTGCCTCTATGACGTCAACGCCTAATCTCGCGAGCTGCCTGGCTATTTCTATTTTAGAATTCACGTCCAGGCTGGCCCCGGGTGACTGCTCGCCGTCCCTTAAGGTTGTGTCAAATATAATTATTTTTTTCATCTTTACATCAATTCCTTAGCCAATTTTGCCCCCGTTGTTTCGCTTTGCGAAGCAAAGCGGCGGGGGCAAAATTCAGCGGTGGCTATACATTCTTTTTCATCCACGGCATCATTTCTCTGAGCGACTTACCCACTGCCTCGATCTGATGCTCATCGCCTTCTTTCAACAGCTTGTTGAAATTCGGCCTGCCTGCCTCATTCTCCCTGATCCACTCCCTTGCAAATCTGCCCTTCTGAATCTCCTTTAAAATCTTTTTCATCTCTTTTCTGGTTCTTTCCGTAATGACCCTTTTGCCGCGAGACAGATCTCCATAGCACGCAGTATTTGAAACTTTTCTCCTCATACCGGAAATCCCATACTCCTGAATAAGATCCGTTATCAGCTTTAATTCATGCAATACTTCAAAATACGCGATCTCAGGCTGATATCCCGCTTCTACCAATGTATCAAATCCCGCTTTTATCAGCTCACTCACTCCACCGCATAAAACTGCCTGTTCTCCAAAAAGGTCTGTCTCTGTTTCTTCTTTAAAAGTTGTTTCTATAACGCCTGCCTTGGTCGCGCCCAACCCCTTTGCATAAGCTAAAGCTAATTTTAACGCATTGCCTGTAGCGTCCTGGAATATAGCGACCAGGGACGGCACGCCTTTACCTTCTTCATACATCCTTCTCACCAATGCGCCCGGACCTTTCGGAGCTACCATAAAGACGTCTATGTTCTTCGAAGGTTTTATCTGTTTAAAATGAATGTTGAACCCGTGAGAGAAACACAATGCCTTTCCTTTTTTCAGGTTAGGCTTTATGTATTCCTTATATACCTGCGCCTGCACATGGTCCTGAGTAAGTATCTGTATTATGTCTCCGAGCTTCGCGGCCTCGCTGACAGGCATCGGGTTAAAGCCGTCCTGCTGGGCAAGCTTATAATTATCCGTACCTTCCAATTCGCTCACAACTACATCTACTCTGCTATCCCGTAAATTCAAGGCCTGGCCTCTGCCCTGAATCCCGTATCCTATGATAGCCACTTTCTTGCCTTTAAGGACATCTAAATCCGCATCCTTATCATAGTAAATCTTTAACATTGTTAATCCCTCCTTTTTGCTCTCATTGTTAATCGCGAAAATACGCTGAACATAACGCGGAAACTATAATTGAGTTTCAGCGTAGTTCCGCGTCCCGCCAAAGAAACAGTGGCGGGCTTCCGCGTAGTTCCGCGATTATTTTGATATTGCAATACGCCCGCTTCTAACCAGCTCTT
>PEUD01000132.1 GCA_002780805.1 Candidatus Omnitrophica bacterium CG02_land_8_20_14_3_00__42_8
CTTCTGTCCTTGCATGGATAACAGGATCATCCATTACAGCGCCTTTAAACATATCCACCTTGGGGATCAAATCTTTCAGCGTCTTTTTTATCCACGGAAAATCTTCTTCAAACATATCCCTGCGCACCCCGCCAGGCTTCATCATCGCGTAACTTTGCCTGTTGCCTGTAACTCTTTCAAATATATCCAGCACCGGCTCCCTGTATCTCCACGCCCACATCCATACTGTGTTATATCCAAGAAAATGGCCTGCAAGGCCAAGCCATAAGAGGTGGCTATGGATCCTTTCCAATTCTCCTATGATTGTCCGTATGTAAAGCGCTCTTTCAGGCGGGGGTACTCCGAGAAGATCGTCTATAGCATTCACATAAGCGAACGGGTGCGAAGTAGAGCATATGCCGCAGATCCTTTCGACCAGGAATGTCACCTGGTCAAAACTTTTGGATTCAGCTATCTTTTCGATAAGCCTGTGGTTATACCCTATCTCGATATCTATATCCACTACAGTTTCGCCGTCCACATGTAGTTTAAAAAATTCGGGCTCTTCCTGCAGCGGGTGATACGGGCCTATTGGAATAATCTTACGCGCCATAATTTTATCGGGCGTAATAAATTACGCCCCTACATTGTTGTAGGGGTTCGATTTATCGAACCCGCCCCACTATTTATCTCTACTATTTATCTCTCCTCAACGGATAATTCCCTTCAGGCCAATCATCTTTTAAAAGCAGGTGATTCATATTCTCATGGCCTTTAAAATTAACCCCGAGCATTTCGTGCATTTCCATTTCTATCCACTCCGCGGCCTTAAATAAAGGTAAAAGCGATTCTACCTCAGGATCTGGTTTTTCAAGAATTACCCTGAGCGATATAAAAAGCCCTATATCGTCCACTGAAAAATGATACAGGATCTCAATTGCCTTTCTTGTATCCACCCCGGACGCAGTGGAAAACCTGGCCTTTGCGTCATTAAAAAGATATTTTGCTATCTGCGGCAGTATAGTTTTATTGATTGTAAAATAAATCCTGTTTTTGGACCTATCGGTAAATTTCAGCAGGTCTTTTCCGGAGCGCACCTTTATATTTTCTATTATTGCCTGTCTTTTCATAAGGTTTGGCAGACTAAAGTCTGCCCTACAATATTGTCGCAAAGGCCTTCACAAACATCCCTGTAGGGGAACCTTAAGGTTCCCCTACAGGGATGTTTCGGCCTTTACCTTTAAGTTTCCCAATCAATTTTACAATGCCCGCAATCATTGCTTCTGGTTTCGGAGGACAGCCCGGCACATAAACATCTACCGGCAAGATTGAATCCACCGGATTAGGGCAATTTGGCCCGTTCTTAAATATACCTTGGCCGCACGCGCAAACGCCTATCGCGATAACAACACACGGTTTCGCAGCCTGCTCATAAACTCGTTTTATGCAGGGTATTGCCTTTAAATTCAAAGATCCCGTTACAAGTATCGCATCTGCGTGCCTGACGCTTCCGACAAGCGTTATGCCAAATCTCTCAATATCAAACCTGGGCGTTAACATGTCCAGAATTTCTATGTCGCAATTGTTGCAGCTGCCCGTTGACATATGGTAAACCCATATGGATTTTGTCAAAGCCTTTAATTTCAAATTCATATAATCTTTCTCATCTCAAAGGTTACGCTCTGAAGGTTACACTCTGACATTGTCAGGGTGTAACCTTTGATTTTATTTTCCCAATATTGCTAATAAAACTGCCATGACCGATAGTAATGTCATCTTGCCCCAGAAAAATCTCACTGCTTGGTCAATCCTTACCCGCGGATTTGTGTTTCTCATTAAAATTATTACGACTAAAAGTATTGCATACTTCCACATGCTTAAAAAATTAAATCCCTGCCAGAATAATGTTATAAGAAATAGCGGCAAGGCCGCCATTAACATTGTCTTTGTAAGTTTAAATATCGCTAAAAGCATGCCTGAATATTCTATATATGTGCCTGCCATTATCTCTGTCTCTGCCTCGCCGGCATCAAAAGGCACAAGCCCAAGTTTTGCCTGCATGCAGAATATCATAACAATAAACGCGATAATGCCTGAAAGGCTTGCGACAAAAGGGCTGTTAGCCGCCTGATAATTTATAATTTCGCTCAATCTTAAAAGTCCTCCGCTCTTAATAATAGGCACGGCCAAACAAATAACAAAAGGCAATTCATACGCCATTATCATCTTTATCTCTCTTGACGCCCCAAGAGATGCCAGAGGATTTCCGCTCGCGGAAGCACCCAATATGACGGTTGTCGCAGGCAGCGTCAAAAGATATGCAATTACTATAATATCTCCTGAAAAGCCTTTTGAAACAGGGTCGATATTCACAAGCCATACAAGCATGGACACAAGCGTAACAGCGCTCAGGCCTATCATAGGAGAAAGAAAAAATAATTCCTTTGACGCTAATCTAGGCACTGTAATCTCTTTTATGCTGAGCTTTACAAGGTCAGTCAGCGGCTGGTGCCATGGCGGCCCCACCCTCCACTGAATACGGCCGGTAACTTTGCGGTCTATCCAGCATGCCGCAAGGCCAAAACACGCTGTAAATAGAAAACCGGGGTATATTAAAAAATTAAACAAAAGTCTTGTCATGGATGATACTTTTTCCAGGGCATGGCATGGACAGCCGCATGCTTCCCTATTAAATATATATCGTCTTTTTCAGACTCTTCTATCTCTACAAATTTTATTGCATCAGGTATCGAACATGTCTTTACGCAAATAGGCTCTTCTTTCTCGCTTCTATCCATACAGACATCGCATTGAGATATTATATAAGGTATCGTATCAAGCGGTATTGTTCCGAACGGACACGCCAAGCTGCAGGATTTACAAGAAATACACCGCATAGTAAAACGTTTTATTATCCCGTCAGACTGTCTTTCTATGGCTTCCTTCGGGCAGGCCTTTACACAAGGCGCCTCTTCGCAATGCCTGCAGATATATAAAAACTCCCCGATTTCCCTAAGGCGGGTTATGCCTGAATTCTTGCCGTTATAATAATAACTGCATTTCGAACTCACTGCCTCGCAACTATTCAACTTTTCTAAATCCACAAATAACCTTTTCATCCTTTATTTCCCCGCCTAAGTTGACACTCTGACAATGTCAGAGTGTCAACTTATGTTTAATCCCATATCTCGTGAATATGGTTTATCTTGTCATATCTGAACACAGGACCGTCTTTACACGCGTAAAAATTCCCAAGCCTGCAATGCCCGCATTTTCCGATACCGCAGCTCATATTTTTTTCCATTGACAGATAAATCTGCTCAGGTTTATATCCCACTTCTAAAAGTTTAAATGTCGCAAATTTCATCATTATAGGCGGCCCGCACACTATTGAAACGCTATTCTTAAGGTTTATGTCTAATTTATCAAGGGTAGTGGTTACAAGGCCTACGTTTCCCTTCCAGCTGTCATCCTTCCTGTCAACCGTGACTCTGAATTTAATTCTTTTTTTATCCAGACTCTGCCATTTATCCAAAACGCAGTCTTTGTAAATTATGTCAGATGGTGTCTTGGAGCCGCAGCAAAATAAGACGCTTTTATACTTTTCTATATCGTGAGTCAGAGCTAAAAATAACGCTCTCAGCGGCGCAAGTCCTACACCTCCTCCTACAAGTAAAATTTCCTTCCCTTCAAATTCAGGAAGAGGATATTCTTTTCCATACGGCCCTCTGAGTCCGACTGTGTCGCCCTTCTTTAGATTATGAATCATGGAAGTGATTCTTCCAGCCTTCATTATAGTTATCTCTAATTTATCTTTTTCATAATGCGAAGATGATGGAGTAAAAGGCGCTTCCCCTTTACCCGGGATACTCATTTCAATAAACTGTCCCGCCTTAAAATGCAGCGGGGTATCCGGTTTAAGCCTGAAAGTCTTTATAGCAGGGCTCTCTTCTATTACATCAAGCACTTCTGTCTTTATAGGTAAATATGGATTTTCCATAGAAATTCAACAATGTTGATTTTTTAGTTGTTTAGAGTTTACTTAGCACTTCGCGAATATCTATTTTGCCGGGACATGCCTCTATACACCTTCCGCAGCCAGTGCACCCGAATCTTCCTATTGTATCAGGAAAAAAATTGAATTTCTTATCAATACGATTTCTCATTCGCTGCGCCAGAAGTTTTCTGGGATTCGCGCCGCCAGCAACCCTGGCAAAAGACATCAAAAGACAGGAATCCCACATCTTTAATCTTTCAAAACCATCTTCTTTTTTCTGGTCCATTAAAATAAAGCAGTGGCATGCCGGGCATATCATGTTGCAGGCACCACATTCAACGCAGGTCTTGCTTGTCTCTTCCCACAAACTTGTATCAAACTTGCTTTTAAACGCAGGCTGAATAGAATCTTTCGCCGGAATTCCGCTTTTCTTCACATGTTCCAACAAATCCTCTTTCAGTTTTTTTCTATTTGAATCTCTCTTTTGGGCATAAGGTTCTGCGCCCTGAAATAATTTAAAATATTCCTTTATGATTTTTTCTCCTTTTGAAGATCCTGTCTCCGCCAAATAACCGCCTTCTATCTCGGAAAGATTTATATCAAAACCTTCTGTCGGATACGGCATAATGCCTATCGCTACGCAAAAGCAGGTTTCCCCGCACAATGTGCAATCGCTTGATATTATAAGGCCGGCTTCTCTTTTGGAAATATAAAAAGGATCTTTGAAAGGTTCCTGGCTATACACATAGTCCATCACTTTAAAAGAAGCTAAATCGCAGGATTTCGCGCCTATAATGGCTATAGGCCTTTCCTTTTTATCGGAATCATCTTTAGAAAAATATTCCGCTATTTTTGTCCTGGCAGGAAAATAAAAACTTTTTATAGGTTCTACGGCTCTTATTTCTCCTATAACAGAATCTCTCAGCCCTTCGTCTCCTATTTTTCTGTAGAATCTTTTATTATCTGATTTTACAGGCGCAAAGATCTTGTATGACTTAGATAAAGACTTTACCAGCCTGTCGAGGTTTGATTTATTTATAAAATGCGATTCCACCGGTTATCCTTTCAAACATTCAAGGCAAGATAAGAAACAATACTTTATAATACACAAATAGGGTTTTGTGTCAACATTAAAAATGTAATTCCATCGCTCTCGGCGGGCAAGCCTTTATGCAGAGCTCACATGCAATGCACTTTGTATCATAAAACAGCACCTTGCGGGTCAACGGGTCCGTAACAAGAGCGCCTGTCGGGCAGATCGGCACGCATGCGCCGCAATAAGTGCATTTCGTTTCATTTCTCTTTATATCTTTTGAAAGAGGCTGAATAATCACGCCTAGAGATTTTGCATACTTTAAAGCTTTTTCAAAATTGGAATCCTCTCCTTTGAGTTCAAGGACCATAAGGCCTTCTTCTTTTGGAGTAATATATGCCTTTAATATATTAAATTCCAGGTTAAAATCTTTTACCATTTTATATACTATCGGCTGATCTACCAGCTTGTGAGGAAATTTTAAAACAATTCTTTTAGAGTCCATGTCAGCACTGCCTCCCAAATTTTGTGAAACAAAATTTGATCCCGAGTCCGCCAAAGTTCTATGGCGGGCGAGGGACTCTTTTGTCTAAGCTAATTCTATGTCTCCTATGCTCCCGAAATATTTCCCAAGTATTGCTGCAGCGCCTTTAACCCCTTTTATTGAAATCGCGAATTCAAGACCAGGCGCAATGTCTTTCTTCTCTTTAATTCTGTTGCATGCTGCGGTTGCAACAGCATCTGCCAGAATCGCAGACTTAGCCATTATAACACAGGCGTCTGCTTTTCCAAAGCTTAAAGAGTGGCCAACTGTCCCGGAAGACGTGCAGATCCCGACAGGTGTATCTTCCGGTTTTATTTTTATAAAAATCTTGTTAGAGATAGGCGAATCGCCTGCGTAAACCGCAACCGTGCGAACCTTAT
>PEUD01000060.1 GCA_002780805.1 Candidatus Omnitrophica bacterium CG02_land_8_20_14_3_00__42_8
AAGGGATGAAAAAGGGATAAAACAGGAGACAATATGCCGAAAGTCGGGATAATTGGCGGCAGCGGGTTGTATCAGATAGACGCGTTAAAAGATATAAAGGAAGCTGCGGTGGAAACGCCTTTTGGCAGCCCCTCTGATAATTTTATAATCGGAAACCTGGGAGGAGTGGAAGTGGCATTTCTTGCCAGGCACAAAAGAGGCCATACGATTTTACCTACAGAGCTTAATTACAGGGCAAATATATATGCCATGAAAAAGCTCGGGGTTGAGCAATTGATATCTATTTCAGCGGTCGGGAGTTTTAAGAAAGAATTAAAACCTTTGGATATTGTGCTTCCTGACCAATTTGTGGACAGGACCAATCAGGGCCGCAAGACCACGTTTTTCGGCCAGGGCATTGTCGGCCATATAAGTTTTGCGGATCCCGTATGCGGCGGGCTGAGAAAAATAATTTATGATGCGGGCAGAAAACTCGGGCTTACGATACACGATAAAGGCGTGTATCTTAATATGGAAGGCCCTGCGTTTTCCACGAGGGCAGAGTCGCATTTATACAAAAACTGGGGAATGGACATCATAGGCATGACCAACATGCCTGAGGCAAGGCTTGCCAGAGAGGCGGAGATGTGTTTCGCGACTATCGCCATGGTGACAGATTATGACTGCTGGTACGAAGAAGACGTGAACATCGATATGGTTATAGGAAATCTACTCAAAAATGTCAACACCGCAAAAAAATTGATAAAAGAGGTGGTGCCGCGGCTTTCTAAAGAGAGAAAATGTGGCTGCGAGGAAGCCCTTAAATACGCTATAGTGACTGACAGAAAATTGATACCGGAAAGCGTAAAAGAAAAGCTTAGCATAATAATAGGAAAATACGTGTAATATGGAATACAAGAATACTTTAAATCTACCCAAGACTGATTTTCCGATGAAGGCCAATCTCCCTGATAAAGAGCCTGTCATTCTGGAAAAATGGGGAAAGATGGGGCTTTATAAAATGATAAGGGAGAGCCGGAAAGGCAAACCGAAATATGTGCTCCACGACGGCCCTCCGTACGCAAACGGGAATATACACATAGGCCACGCGTTGAATAAAACATTAAAAGATATAGTCGTAAAGTTTAAGACAATGCAGGGTTTCGACGCGCCTTATGTGCCCGGGTGGGATTGCCATGGCATGCCGATAGAGCATCAGCTTTTTAAAGAGATGAAAAAGACAAAGCATGATGTGGGACAGGTGAAATTCAGGAAAATGGCGCGCGAATTCGCGATGAAATTCGTAAAGATCCAAAAGGCTGAATTTGAAAGGCTCGGAGTTTTCGGAGATTGGGATAATCCTTATCTGACTCTGGAACCGAAATATGAAAAAGCAGTAGCGGCAAGTTTTAATAAACTCGTGCAGAGCGGCCTTATTTACAGAGGGCTTAAGCCTGTAAACTGGTGCGCGAAATGCGAAACCGCTCTTGCGGAGGCAGAGGTTGAATACGAGAATCATACCTCGCCGTCTATCTACGTTAAATTTGAAGTAAAAAATGAGCCGCTGTCATTTCTTGTCTGGACTACTACTCCCTGGACGCTTGTTTCAAACGCCGCAATAGCAGTGCATCCTGATCTGAAATATGTATTTGTTAAAACAGGCGCTCACGGAATTTTAATATTGGCTCAGGCCCTCATGGAAGAGGTCCTTAAAAAACTCGGCGTAAAAGGCGATGTCGTAAAAACAATACAGGGCAGGGAGCTGGAAGGCGTGGCCGCGGCCCATCCTTTTTTAAACCGCGCCTCAAAAGTTGTATTGGCGGATTATGTTTCAAACAAAGACGGGACAGGCTGTGTTCACATCGCCCCTGGCCACGGCCAGGAAGACTATGAAGTCGGATTAAAATATAATCTGCCGGTTATCATGCCTGTAGATGAAAAGGGCAGGTTTAAAAGAATAGATTTGTTCGAAGTGCCTGACGGGATTGTCGGCAAAAACATACTGGAAGCAAATGATATTGTTTTAAAAATCCTGTCTGACAAGAAGGCCCTTTTAATATCCGCGAAGACGGAACACTCGTATCCATATTGCTGGCGCTGTCATTCGCCGCTTTTATTCCGCGCCACAAAACAATGGTTCCTGGGGGTGGACAGAAACGGCCTGAGGCAAAAGGCCCTGAATGAAATAAAGAACGTGAAATGGGTGCCTGACGTGGGCGAAAGACGCATTTCCAGCATGATAAAATTGCGTCCTGACTGGTGCCTTTCCAGACAGCGCTATTGGGGCGTGCCCGTACCTATTTTATATTGCGCTTCCTGTAATTCAGAAATAATAGATAGCGGTGTAATGAAAAAAATAGAGGAGGATTTCGGCGCCCTTGGTTCTGATGCATGGTTTTCTAATGACGCGAAAAGTTTTGCGCCGGACGGCTTCAAATGCGGGAAATGCGGCGGCAATGAATTTAAAAAGGAAACAGACATACTTGACGTCTGGTTTGAATCAGGCGCGAGCCATCAGGCAGTCCTCAGGATAAATAAAGGCCTTGGTTTTCCTGCAGACCTCTATCTGGAGGGCAGTGATCAACACAGGGGCTGGTTCCAGGCCTCTATTTTAATCGGCATGGGGGTTGAAAAGAAATCGCCGTTTAAGAGCGTGCTTACGCACGGTTTTGTAGTAGACGGCGAGGGCAAAAAGATGTCAAAATCAGCGGGCAATGTGGTAAGCCCGCAGGAAGTCATTTCTAAAAAAGGAGCGGATGTGCTGAGGCTCTGGGTAAGTTCGTCGTCTTATTTTGACGATGTCAGGATTTCGGAAGAGATTTTAGACCGCACAGCGGAAGCGTATCGTAAATTCAGGAATACCGCGAAATACCTTCTTGGCAATCTCTATGATTTTGACCCGGGGAAAGACTTGGTAGCCAATGAGGGCCTCTTTGAGATTGACAGATGGGCTCTTTCCAGATTGAATTCCAGCCTCAAGGAAGTTACCAGCTCGTTTGAAAAATTCATGTTTCATGAGGCCGCTAGTTCCACCTATAAATTTTGCATTCTTGACATGTCAAATTTTTATCTTGATATTTTAAAAGACAGGTTGTATACTTTTAGCGCTGGTTCAAAGGCCAGGAGGAGCGGCCAGACAGCTCTTTATAAAATTTTGAGCGTTCTCACAAGGCAAATGGCGCCTATAATTCCGTTTACCGCGGAAGAGATATGGGGTTATTTCAATAAAGACAACTCAGTGCACCTTGCGGATTGGCCGAAGGTTGAGGACGGCCTGATTGATGCCGAGCTTGAGGCTCGGTGGCAGAGGCTGATACAGCTGAGAGAAGAAGTCTTAAAAGCCCTTGAAGAAAAAAGGATCGCTAAATTAATAGGCAGCCCGCTTGAAGCTAAGGTGGCGCTTGTTACAGCCAGCAAAGAAGAATACGAATTTTTAAACAAGTACTCGGCGATTTTACGTTATATATTCATAGTTTCGCAGGTGGAAGTTCTAAAGGGAGATAAAAAAGATATCCGCATTTCCAAGGCAGACGGTAAAAAATGCAGCCGCTGCTGGAACTGGAGCGTGTTAGTAGGAGAGGATAAAAGCCACCCAACACTTTGCGAAAGATGCGTTGGTGTTGTAACGGAGGATAAAGCAGAATGACCAAGTTAGAACTGGAAAAACACAAAAAACTTTTGATAAAATTAAGAGAATTAATAAACGGAGATATAGATCATATAGCCAAGGAAAGCCTGAAATCCCAGAAGGAATCGTCAGGCGATCTATCCGGTTATAGTTTTCATATGGCGGATATGGCAAGCGACAGCTATGACAGAGAATTGAGTTTGAATATCGCCGGCGGACAGCAGGAAATCATATACGATATTGATGAAGCGTTAAAGCGCATAAAAGAAGGTAAATTCGGGCTATGCCTATCTTGCAATAAAAAGATACCTCAGAAACGTCTTAACGCTGTCCCTTATGCCAAATATTGCATACAATGCAAATCAAAAGAGGAAAAAAAGAAGGAGTAGTATCATAGGTGTTCTTTCTGTTGTTTTAATCCTCCTCATAGATCAGGTCTCCAAAGTAGTCATTTCTTCAAAATTATCTCCGGGTGAGTCCATACCTATAATAAAGGATATCCTGCACATAACTTTTGTAAAAAATACAGGAGCGGCGTTCGGACTTTTCAAGGACAGCACTTTCTTTTTTATTGTGGTATCTGTGATTGCCGTAGTAATCATAGGAAGTATTTTTTTAAAGGCTGTCAGGAATGAAATATTCTACGACAATTTCCTTTTTAATTTCGGACTGATCCTTATAATGTCAGGGGCGCTGGGTAATCTGATAGATAGGGTTAGATTGCGGTATGTTGTTGATTTTATTGATCTTAGGATATGGCCTGTTTTCAACTTCGCAGACACATCTATTACAATAGGAACCGCGTTACTCGTCATTTCTTTTGCTATATTTGACAAAAAAATAAAAGTATGATATAATTTAAGTAAGAAAAGAGGGTTATTTTTTTTATTCTTGTATTAAATAGATTTAAAAAGTTTTAAAGGGAGTATCATGAGAGAACTCTTATTTAAAAACATAACTTCAGAGAATAAAAAAAGAAAAGACCTTTATGTTTCTGAGACGTTTGATAGTGATGGGATTACTACCACCACTCAGAGGCGTTCTACCTATATAATGGGCGCCTGCAATAAATTTAAAAACTTAGAAGAAACATTGGAATGGAAAAAGAATATCGGGCCGAATCCCGGCAAGAGGCACATTTTTATTATCAAAAAGCGCGATACAAAGCTGAATAAAGACGCATTTGTATGCGATGTTATCGGGAAATTTTATGCGGTGTCTGACTGCGATATTTATTCTGTGGTATTCAAGCATTCTTTTGAGGTAGATTTTTTATATACACATACTGAATAGGCAGGGAACGGTTTAAAACCGTCCCCTGCCTTGGTTAACCCCGGCCTTTTTGATAGATAAAAGACCGGGGCTTTTTTAATGAGCACATCAGTTACGTCCGCCTATGGCGGACATAACTGATAAGTGCGAATTAATCCTGAAGATGCGACGAATAGGAGCATCTGAAGGATCTGCATGTAAGAATCATGTATTGACTACCTTGCTGCCGTATGATAAACTTAAATCAATTCTGGAGGTTAGATTGAAGATATCAATTTTAGGCGATGGTGGATGGGGCACCGCGTTAGCCATTCTATTAAAAAATAAAGGGTTTGACGTTTCTCTCTGGGGAGTTTTCAAAGAGGATATAGAGGCCATAAAACAGGACGGAGAAAATAAAAAATTCCTGCCCGGTTTTAAGATTCCGAAAACTATACAACTCACCAGTGAGATATACCACGCGTGCGAAGACGCTAATATCATAGTCCTCGCGGTGCCGTCCAGATTCTTCAGAGATGTGATTACAAAAAATAAAAAAATATTGAAAGAATCTCAGGCGGGTTTTGTAAGCGTTGCGAAAGGCATAGAAGAAAAGTCCTTGAAGAGAATGAGCGAGGTCGCCGGAGAAATTCTGGGAGGATCAGAGATAGCTGTTTTATCAGGGCCCAGCATAGCCCCTGAAGTCAGCCGCGGGATTCCGACAGCCGTGGTAGTGGCTTCAGAGGACGAGATATTTGCGAAAAAGGTCAGCGACATATTCAGGGCAGAGCGTTTCAGGGTCTACACTAATAAAGATTTGATAGGCGTTGAGCTCGGCGGAGCTCTCAAAAATATAATAGCGATCGCGTCAGGTATTTCGGACGGGCTTGGATTCGGGGTAAATACAAAAGCAGCTATACTCACAAGAGGGCTTGCGGAGATGACTCGTCTGGGCACGGCAATGGGTGCTTCCAGGGAGACCTTTCAGGGCCTGAGCGGATTGGGAGACATGATCACTACCTGCGTGAGCCTTGAAGGCAGAAATCATAGATTCGGCGTAGAGATTGGAAAAGGCTCTAGGCCGGAATCGCTTTT
>PEUD01000137.1:0-5293 GCA_002780805.1 Candidatus Omnitrophica bacterium CG02_land_8_20_14_3_00__42_8
ATTCTGATCCGCGGTGTAACTATCGATATAAAAGATGTCATCCATAAAAGCATCCGGATCCGACAGCTGATTCAACCAGACCATACGGATAGTGACTCGCCTTCCTCTAAAATCAAACTGCTCTAAATAAAGCTGAATGAGCCTTGAGACATTGGCAAGCCGCACCTTTACTTGGTCAATTGCGCCTTGGTTGTTCTCGCCGACAAACTCATGGGTTATAGGAAACTTTGAGTAAGTAATACCGTTATAAACCACGTCCTCATCGAGGCCCGCAAGGTGAAGATCGTTTACGCCGTCATATTTTTCAAGCGTGTATAAAAAGATAGGCGTATTTTCCCGCTTCGCCTTCTCCGCCTTAAATGTGCTGTCTACTTCGCGCGGCATTATTTCACCTCGATAAATTCAAATTCAAAGTCATACACTCCGTATGCCTTGCGGCTAAACTGAAAACTGTCCTCAACAAAACGGACAGTGCATTCTGCGGAGTCGTTCGGGTTAGTCCATGTAAACGCCATAAATGAGCCGAATTTGCTTTTAAAGAAATCTGAAACCTCCGCCATCTCCACATGCGTTCTGTTGTTAAACCTAAGCGTCCATTTACGCTGTGGATTCGCCCATTTGCGGCGCCTCTGCTCCGCGCCGTTCTCAAACTCCGAAACAAGCGTCTTGTATTCCACCGCCTCATCAATGAGAAAATCCGGCAGATATGTGAAATCGCTCATGTGTAACTCCTGATTACCGAACGGATCTTGCCGTTGTTATAAATGTCATCGGCAATGGCATTCGAAAGCATCTTCCGGTTGCGCCAAACATCTTGAGCGTCCCATGCCTGAATGACCTGATTCACATTTATGGTTATGCTGCCCTTTGCCGATTTTCCTTCGTTCAGAGATTTCAAGTTTTCCGATCCGCCTAACGCGCGCATACCCCTTCTGGATAAAACCCCTTCTCCTGTCTGCGCAACAATCGGCACCTCATCAGGCGCAAGGCCCGCATGCGCCCTTATGGGTAAAACGTCCCCGCCAGAGTGATACACCATCCCACCCTGATGAAAAAACGGGATCATGCCCGGGAAAATCGAACCTATGGTTTTAACAAGGATCATCTTGGCTAGGACCTCTGCCAAGACTTCCAGCATCATGTTGCCCAGTTCTGCGAAATAATCTTTGACATCACTAATCTGGCCTTTGAAAGCATCGCTAAAGAAGTGTTTAAACACCGCCCCCAGCGATCTTGCTGTCCCTTCGGCCATAGACTGAATCGCGTCAAATTTCTGCGCTACCTCCTCAATCTTGATATCCTTGCCTAAGTTTTTAAGCGCATCGATGAATCCGGCAATCGCGTTCTTTGCCTTGTCATATCCTTTAACTAAACTGCCTTCGCCGGTCACCAAGACGTTTGATATCTTATTGCCGACTCTATCCATCTCCATATCAGACGCTTTGATAAGACCTTGAAGATTGTCGCGGAAACGTTTGATATGCTCTGCTGCTTCCCGATATGGTTCGCCGAGTTTGCCGGGCAGTTTGCCTAAAACCTCATAAAACTTTTCTAAACCAAGGGCCAATTTGTCAAAACCTACCAAGAGATATTTGATGAGTTTCACAAATCCGATGTAGACCATTTGCGCACCAATCTCAACAGCATTGAGGACCGGCACTGCCACATCTCTGAATTTAAGAAATACAACGATAAGGATACTAACTGCTATAGCTATTCCAGCAATCCAGGGATGAGCAAGGGCAAACAAGGCGAGCTTGCCTACCAAATCAATGACGAGTCCGCTTAAACGCACCAAGCGCCCTATCAGCGCAACCACTGCTCCTCCCAGTGTCATAAAAATACCGGTCACTGCAATAGTCTGAATGATCGTCTGCTGCATTGCAGGCGTTAGTCTATTCCAAAGGTTAAGCAGATTGCCGAAGACATTGGCTAATTTATACGCAACCGGCACTAAGGCCTCGGCAATACTAACGCGAAGCCCTATAAAGGCGTTATCAAGACGTTTTAGTTCGTTTGAGACGGAAAGGGAATATTTCTCTACGGATTTAAATGCCAGGGCAAGAGGTCCGGTTAAGGCCCCGCCCATAAAAGCAAGGTTCAATCCGACCTGGGATATCTCCCGACCTACCTGACGAAGCGTTCCGCCAAGCTGCTTGCAGGAGTTAGCAAATTTTTGCAGGTTGCCTTCAATCCCCTGCAGGCGCTTTGAGACCTCGTCTTTTAACTTCATAATAATTTCGAGTTCTCTATTCGTGGGCATTAATCCTCTTCCTCTCTTAACTTGGCAGCTTCTCGCTCAATTATCCGGACTGCGTGGATAAATTTAAGCGGCTGTTCAAGCCAGCCGCCGGGATTAGGCAGATATCCTTTCTCGTAGAAAAGGTATGCGTTCAGATACTCAATGCTAATTCTAGTGACAAGCTTTCTTGGACATCGCCTGAACTCCCAGTCCTTTAGCTTCCAGACACCCTCAATCGGCGAATCTTCCTCACAGCCGCGTTCTGTTTTTAAAGCGTCTGAACATGTCTGGCAGTCGAGCTTAAATTTATGCAGCCAGACTGCCAGGATTAGTTTTTTTCTTCGTCCTCGCTTAAAGAGTTCTCAGACAAAATCACCTCAGAAAGCTCATCTATCAAAGCCTTGGGAAGCATTGAGATAATCTCATCTGCGACAGCCGAATAATTCTTCCCGCTAACTGATGCTGAAACCGTATCAAACTTTACCGGCTTCCTGTCCCGCGGATCCAAGAAGTTGTCAAAACCCTTGAGCCCAAACTTCACTACCAAGAGATTGCGCTTCGAGGCGTTGATGTTTGCCTTAGCCGGATCCTTCGGATTCTTGGAACTAAACTCAAAACTTGTAGTCTGATCCTCGATATATGCCCGGAGGTGCGAATCCAAAAGCCCGACATGAAATACCGTCGGATTAGATTTATCCGGATCGAGTTTTGAATTGTAGGGTTTGGTTTCGTAAATATTGATTCCTGTAAGCATGTTTTCCTCCTCTTGTTAAAATGCAAGAATTGATAATTCGTCATCCCCGTAAAGAAGCGAACCGTTTAAACTAAAAGCACTTTTGGCAATCGAAAGGCCGTCTCTATCCTCATCGTCAACCTTTGTGTATTGCGCCCTTGGGACATAGAAGCGAAACTTATTGCCAGCTGTCACGCCAACCGTAAAATCAATGACCATCTCAGCTCCCGAAAACCATTTGGAATGAAAATCGTGTGCAGCACAGGAAACCATCTCCGGATTAAACGAACCGATGACATTCCTGCCGGTAATGGCGAAAGACAGGATTCCTCTCGGGTCATTAACATCGTCGCGGACCGCCAAGGTATTGCCGACATCGATATCCATTTCTCCAACCTTAGCGGAATAAGCGTCTACCGAAAAGAGCGCGCTTAAGAATACCGGCGGCTTTGTGTTTTCATAAGTTACGTTGGCAAGGAACGCCGTATCAGCAACTCCTGCCTCAACACCCTGGAAGTCAAAATCAAGAAGTACCGGTTCACCTGACTTGAATCCAAGCTTTACCTTGCCTCGGCAACCTTTTAAGAGTTTGCGCACACCGTCTTCATAGCTTCCTTGCGTAAGCGAAGGAATGTTGTCAGAAATGGGCTTAAGCTCATTACCCACTGTTGTCGGTGCGGACGAAGTAGTCGCAGTTGCACTCGACGCTTCACCAGTAATTATCTCTCCTGACTCAAATGTCCCCGAGATAGACACAAAATAAATATTGGGAGAGCCGTTTGCAGTACTAATCGCCACTCTGCCTTCTGCGCCAGAAGTCCCGCCGGTAATTGTTTCACCATGCTGAAAAGACCCGTTGGTAATCGCACCAATATTCATAGACTTAAGCTGGTTGACTCCGAATCCGCAAGCCTGTAAAAGTTTTGCCCATTCAGGTGCTACGGTAGCAACTCCTGAACCCCTTAACTCCAGCCGATAAGATAATGCTGCCGGCCGCTTGCCAGGAAGCTTAGCAATGTTAGAAAACGATTGCCGTGCAGGATTACGTTCAAACATGGCAATGTCAAAACTTACCTTTGGGTTATAAATAAGTAACTTTGCGTCCGCCGCTGCAGGCGCTTCTGCCACGCCCTCTGACGCTTCAATTTTTGCGGCGAGTTGTCTTTTTCGCGTAAGCATGCTTTAGCCTCCTCTATCCCGAAATCTCGGGATCGTTTTGTTTATGCTGATAAATAATCTCAAGCTCTATGATGATCCCCGCCTGCGGCTGACCTTCCAGCGTTTCAAAGAGAACGTTTGATTTGATGTTCGTATCTTTGGCAACCCCACTGCGGGTATAATCAAGCATTAACGCTTTTTCAATATCTCCTAAAAGGCTGTTTAAGAGCGTATCAGTAGCCTGTGGATCAGCTGCATCCTGCCTCATCCAGACATCAAGATATACGGTAAACTTACAGGTCGTAAAAGGATCGGGGACCGGTTCTTTTTCTTCAGGACCAGCGTTAATTACAATACAGGGAACGGCTACAAGCGAGTTGCCGGATTGTCTCCACCTTTGCACACTCGCAATATCGTTATGATATCCGTTTGCGATTGAGACAGTCTCAAGCGTTATCTTTAGATTTTCTAAAATACTTTCTCTTACCGTCATACTTTGCTCAACGCCTTTTCAATCGATTTATTCAAAATCTCAATCCGCGCGTTCTGTATCTCATCCCATGTTTTGTAAAACATAAGCCTGGGTTTGATCCTGACCTGATTCTTAAGGATAAAAAGCGGCAGAATCTCCCGCAGTTTCTTTTTAACCTTGGCCAAAAATGTTTTGCCTTTCAATTGAATACGAATTACATTTTTAAGTAACCGCGGCCGCCGGTATTGCCTCTTAAGTCTGCCATCAGAAGTAAAAAGCTCTTTTCTTGCCGATAACGGCACTGCGAGTTTTCCTCCGCCGGGATTCTTAAGCGTTGCGCCTTCTTCGTGCATGCGCGCAATCTTGGAATCCGAAAAAATCACCATGCCCATTCCCTCAATATCCTGCGACACAAGGCTTGCCCGTTGAAAGTGCGTAAATATCCCATGCGGATGAGCCCGTATTCCCGGAGGGCCTTGAAGCCGCGTCTGGCGAAAAATCTTTAAGAATTTTCGGCTGATGTGATCCATGCCGTCGCCAAGCTCGTATTTAAGATCTTTCGGGAAAAGCCTGATAGCCCGCTCTAAATTTTTTGTGTTTATCTCTAACCTAAGTTCGCTCATTTTTGTAACAGTAACTGCCACACCCCTTCGTCTTGCACTAGAATATCCGCAACCACCCAATTAAC
>PEUD01000137.1:5304-5968 GCA_002780805.1 Candidatus Omnitrophica bacterium CG02_land_8_20_14_3_00__42_8
CGATAACCTCAGCAAGTGAAACCAAATCCCCGCCTTTATTAATAGACGCGATGCCGCTCACGGCATCATTGGCAATGAATATCTCGCATTGGTTTATGAGAATGCGGCCCGCATCCTCGGAGGCAGGGTCTATACGCTTACGGTTTACAACCGCTTTGATAACTTTTGCAACACCGTCTTTGGGCGTGTAAGTAATATCCTCGGCGAATTCATCCGAGTTTAAAAATGTCTTTGCCGCATCCTGCGCTAAATCCGATTTGAAAGCCATAGCCCTCCTTCCCAAGCTTTGCCGGGAGACTTTCAATAGTCCCCCGGCGTATTGCTTGTTCAGACGATTATTAAGCGTCGACTTTCATCAAATGTGCAAAAAACGGATCGATGATTAGCTCATCAACATGCTGCCTCACGCGGAAGATGTCACTTCGCGCTGCATCATCGCGGTACTGCTCAACCGTTGCATTCTCCGGGCTGTCGGCACTCCACAAGAACACCCTTCCGACACTTGGGTCGGAAAGCCGCTGCGAATCCCCGATAATTGCCACCATCGCGTAATCGTCATTCCAGATATCCGCGCTAGCGAAAGGTTTACCTTCCTTCGCAGTATTATAGATACCCTTACCGACAAGAATCCTGCGGACACCAAGGATATCTGCGAGGGCATTAA